>JAQUCQ010000256.1 GCA_028686145.1 Desulfuromonadaceae bacterium
TTCAGAAAAAGAGTTGTCCGATATAGAACTTTGCTACAAAGCGATGGGGCTTTCGTTTAGTGACAATCCCGAGCAGGTGGAGAAAACCTACCGGAAACTTAAGGACGAGTACGGCAAAGCCATGACCTCGTCAGATCCGTCTGAGCGCGGTACTGCATCTGAAAATCTTAGACAGCTCGAAGAGCTGTTCTCAACCATAACCGGGTCGCTGATCTACAAAGATTACGCCCGTGAATATGAAAAATATAAAGGACTGAAGGCTGAAAAACTAGAGGAGCGTAGGCAAAAACAGCAGCAACCGGTTGTGAAGGAGAAGCTGATTAACTGCCCGTATTGCAAAAAACTAATTTCTCCTAAGCTGAAAGTGTGTATCTACTGTCGTGGCAAAATACTGACGCCAATGGAACAGTTGATGGCAAATCTGTTTTCAACCAGGAATGTTGTTGCTGCAGTTGTTGTCCTTGTTTTAGCAGGTATAGGTGTCGTCATAATGTTGAAGCCCGGATTGTTTAAATCGCTGGGATTTATGATGTGAATTCTATAAATATTAATTTTCCCATAGGTACTATGACTCTTGGCAAGCAAAGCTTTTAACCGAATATGCACTTCAAATAATGGACTTACATTTCAATGGATCTTAGGATAAATCAAAAAAATATCAGGGCAGGTAACGTATGAGCCGCCAATTAAATGAAAAAGGTTTTACTTTGGTTGAATTACTCGTAGCGCTTACGCTTATGAGTATCGGGATTTTGGCAGTTGTGCAGATGCAGGTTGTGGCATTGCGGTCAAATACGATTGCGCAGAAACTGACCGTCGCCACTAATATTGCCCAAGAGGTGATGGATGATATTCAGTCAAGGGACCTCGCTGATCCTGTTGGCTCTGCAACTGCTGTGGATGTTCCGGTCGACTTTTTGACTGATCCTCGTCTTGCGGGATCAAGGGACCAAACGACACTCACTTTTCCCGATTCGGGCACTTTTAGGGCGTTTTACACCACCACGTTGAATGGGGGTGCAAACACTGCGATAAACACTGTAAACGTCTGTTTGGACGAATCAGGAGCAGGTGCAGATGCTCGTTGTGGAAATGTGGCGGGAAGAAGGCTTCTTGTAGGCACAACAAGTTTTAAGAGGATCGTATGATGAGGTCACTTCTGAAAAATAAAAATGGTTTCAGTCTGGTGGAGATATTGGTGGTAATTGCCATGCTTGGCATCGTCATGGGTGCCGTCTATACTCTCTTTATTACCCATCAGCGGACTGCCTACACGTCTGATGAGACAGTTGAGGTGCAGCAAAATCTGCGTATTGCCATGGACGCAGTTACAAAAGATCTGCGCATGGCCGGTATGCTGGTGGATTTTATCTCAACAACGCCAATTTCTCTGACTGCAGATAATACCGGTCTGAAAGATCTTACAGCAGATCTGATTCCAGGCCCTGATCCCGGTTTGGGTACTGAAAACCCCGGTTCGGATAGTGTTCTCATGAGCATGATATCGGCTAGTGGTGTGTGTGCACGGGTGAAATCTGACATCGATTACTTCGACAGCAATGGTATTTATATTTTTACAGATGGCAAAACTTTACCAGTTGTTTCTGCTAAGGTTACACAGCCGGTGGCAGATGCAGAGCTGTTTATGTCTGGCGACCTTGTCTCAATAATAAGACCATACGATAACTCCCGCCTTAATGAACCAACCCCTCCAGCTATTTATACCCCTTATAAGGTTGCTTCTACTACTGAGGATAGTATCACTTTTACTGAGAAAGTATCAGAACATGTTAAAATTGGAGATGTTATTGCGAAGATTAATGTTGGCTCCGAGATCGCTGCTCCATACCCTAACACGGTGGCGTATAATGTGGTTGACAGCAGTGTCGCCGGATGCCCGGCCAATCAGTTTTGTCTGGCACGTACGGCTAATGGGGGGACCGCTGTTGTTGCGCAAAACATTGCTGATTTCCAGTTGCGTTATGTTCTTGATAATAACAGTGTGACCGATGCCCCAGATAATCTGAAATTGGTAAACTCTGTAATTGTTACTATTTGGGGGGAGACGGCAGCAACTCGGATGATGTCAGGCAATATACCCAAAATAAGGCAGTTATCTTCAGTGGTAAGGCTAAGAAACAGGAGGTAGTTGTATGTACTGCATACCTACAGATACAGGTAATGCACCTGAGGCTGTAAATACATCATTGCAAAATGAGCGTGGAATCATACTGATCATTGTGCTCGTAATGTTGCTGCTTCTCAGTGTACTGGGTTCTACAGTTTTAACCTCATCCATGTCTGATCTGCGCATTGCCGGAAATACCAGAAATACACAGGAGGCTTTTTTTAACGCAGACGGCATTCTTGAACATGCGCTGGTAAACAGCAGAATTTTGAACGGTGCTGAGTGGACGGGCATTGTGTACATGAGTGGTGGCCTCCCTGTTGAGGTTTCAGATGACCCTGTCACAAAAACACCAGGAGCGTCACCACCTGGTGGAACTCAGTTAGCTAAGGTTGAATCTGCCTATCTCGGTGAGGGAAAAGCTCCACGTGGAAGCGGCTATGACGATTCCACTCTGGTAAGTTACTATAATGTAAATGTTGTTGGCACTGGTACAAACGCAACCGAAGTTGCAGTAGATGCCGGGATTGTAAAATTTCATTAACTTGGTATGGATCTACTTGCTCTTAACGAGAAGGTAAATGAGCGTACAGAAAACCTATTAATCAAAGGAGAATGCTATGCATATAAACCGACCAACCAAATTGGCACATAAAGCACTGTTGTTTACTTTTATTTTTGGCTTCTCATTTTTGATGTTGCTCTATGCCGCGCAAAAGAGTGATGCTGCGACCAACGTGCAGGACAACCAATATCAAGCTAACCACCTGTATAAAGGAAAATATATATCATCGGTCTTGTATTTTCGCTATTCGAAGGCACAACCATGGATGCGTATGAGCAATTCTGACAACTATCTTGAGGTTGTTGCATGCCGTAGCGCTTTATTAAAAATTAATGCAGAGGGGGCTTGGGCAGGGCATATTAATCGTGATGGAACGTGTGGTTCTGTGGTTGAGCCAACAATGTTTGTGCTAGGTAACCGCCTTAATTTCAATGATGACTTATAAGTAAATAGTAACAATAAAGAAACAAGCAAAGGTACCAAGGAGGCGTTATGTTAATCCGCAAACTTATTAATGCGCTGCTGCTGTTTGTTGTTTTGGGCCCTTGTAGCGTATATGCTGCACCTGATTATTATCGTGGTGATACATCTATATACGGAGGCATAACCACGACAATACATCCTAATATTCTGATAATACTTGATAACTCAGGTAGTATGTCAGATCCTGTTTATGAGGCTGAAGAACCTTATAATCCTAGTGTCACCTACCCGGAATTGAAAAAGTGTAATGGTAGTAACTGTGTTGCAGATACAGTCTACAAGGCATCGGATTACTCTAAATATATTGATGACGTCTCCTCTGTCACAACCTCGTGTGGCGGTGTCAATCCGCAAAACCTATTAAAAACGTCTGGTCTGTATTCAGGAACCAAACTCAAAAAAAATACTGGTGCATGTGCTTCCCCTGACACGGGTTCATATGTGCTGGGTAATTATGTGAATTGGTTGAAACAACCATTGACGAAACTTGGTTCAAAAATTGATATCGCCAAAGATGTTGTTAAGAATCTGTTGTTGACTACGACTGGTGTTGATTTTGGTTTGATGAAGTTTAATAGTTCCGAGGGTGGCACACTCATAAAAAAGAGTTTCACAGGTGCTGATGGTAAAACCTACTATTACACATCAACTATAAAAAATATGGATGACATTTTTATCGATACAAAAACAAACCGGGCCGCTTTAATAAGTGTGGTGGATGATTTTACTGCCAGCACATGGACACCTCTAGCCGAGACGGAGTTTGAGGCATTGAGATATTTTCAGGGGGGAGCTAAGAAATTTGGAACGACTGGATACGATACCGATAATAACTATACCACTCCAATAACTGCGAGTTGTCAAAAAAACTATATCATACTGGTAACAGATGGCATGTCCACAGAAGATGAAAATGCCATATTAGGTACTGTAATCGGTGATTATGATGGTGATGGAGCGGACCCGGGAAGTTATACTTCTAATGGCACGCACTATCTGGATGATGTGGCCAAATATCTCTATGATGTGGATGTGCTTACAGATGACGACACCAAGCCGAATACTGCTGGTACGCAGCGTGTCAGTACATTTACCATTGGTTTTGGGCTTGGTAGTTCAAATGCCGCGGCTGTCGCATTGCTGAGTCGGACAGCAGACAGCAGTCATGGCCATGGACAGGCCTTTCTGGCAGAAGATCAGACCGGGTTGGCAGAGGCGCTTACGAAGGTAATCTCTAATATTCTTGAGACTAACTCGTCGTTCGTAGCGCCGGTTGTGCCGGTAAGCCCTGAAAATAAAACCTCAAGTGCCAGTCGAATGTATATAGGTCTTTTTAAGCCAACGGGTACATCAGCTTGGGAGGGTAATCTGAAAAAATATGGGCTTGATCTAAATAATTACCTTGTTGATAAAAACGGTGTCGCTGCTAACTATGTTGACCTTAATAATGATGGATGGGACGATAGGCACCCGACCACGGATTCTCTGCCAAACGGTAAAGTGAATGGTTCTTTCCGTGATTCTTCTATATCTTTCTGGAGTTCTTCAATTGATAAAGGAGATGTTGACTCAGGCGGGTCTGGTGAACTGCTACAGTCAAGATCCCCCGCTAGCCGTAAAATATATACGTATTTTACTAATTCAACGATCCTGGATCCATCTAATGCATTTGATATAACCAACAGCTCCATAACGCCTACCTTGCTGGAGGTAGCAGACGTAGCAGCAAAGGATGATCTCGTTGGCTATATTAGAGGGATAGATACATATGATGATAACGGTAATGGCAGTAAGACCGATAATCGCGACTGGACGATGGGAGATGTACTGCATTCCAAGCCGAGCGTTGTAAACTACGCAAAGAATACGTTTCAATTAGAAAATGAGAAACATTGTTC
>JAQUCQ010000257.1 GCA_028686145.1 Desulfuromonadaceae bacterium
CAGACGACGGTCTCCGCGAGCAAAAACTCCTTCCATAAACGAAAGCGGCGCATCCTGCCATTTAAATTTAAGCTTGCGCTTTTTGAGATCACAGTGGAGCTGGTACTGGAGATCGGCGGTTTGCTGCATCGATATCTGGGGTTCCCACTGGAATGGCGTATGTGCCTTGGGGACAAAGGTACTGACGGCAACGTTGACATCGCCGGAAACACCGCTCCCCTTGGCCTGGTCCTTAACGTGACGCGCCAGCGTTGCGATTTGAGCAACATCGTCGGCTGTTTCGCCCGGTAATCCAATCATGAAATAGAGCTTGATCAAGCGCCAGCCGGCCTGATAAATTGCGGCCGCGCCGGAAATCAGGTTTTCCTCGGTGATCCCCTTGTTGATGACCCGCCGCATCCGGTCGCTCCCGGCCTCTGGCGCCAGGGTAAAACCGGTCTTCCTCACTTTTTTAATCTCATCAATCAGCTCATCCGTTAAGCTCCCGACCCGCAGGGAAGGAAGTGAAACAGCGACCCGATCTTCGGCATAGCGTGCCATAAGCTCAGTCACCAGCGGAGTAACGCAGGAATAGTCACCGGTTGAGAGCGAGAGAAGTGATATTTCATCATAGCCGGTGGCTTTGAGCGATTCGGCAATATGATTTAAAATTGTTTCGGGAGAGCGCTCTCGCAACGGTCGATACACATAACCGGCCTGACAGAAACGGCAGCCGCGCGTGCAGCCACGGGCTATTTCTACGGCAACCCGGTCATGAATAGTTTTCATAAATGGGACGACAGGAGAATCAGGAAATGAAGCTGCATCAAGATCCGCCAAGAAGCGCCGGCGGACGGAGGCGTAGCCCGATTTGAGAGGCGTGATTGCCGTCAGGGTACCATCAGAAGCATACTGCGGCTCAAAGAATGAGGGGATATATACACCTTCAACTTGCGACAGGCGCTCAAGCAGATGAATTTTATCCTCGCCCGCCCTTTTTGCCTCTCGAACAATACGGGCAATTTCCAAAACAGCTTCTTCGCCATCCCCAAGCAGCACCGCGTCAAAAAAAGGAGCAAGCGGTTCCGGATTATAGGCGCAGGGGCCGCCGGCAATGACCAACGGGAAAGGCTCCACCCGATTGCTCGCCAGAAGCGGGATTCCGCCCAAACGGAGCATGTTGAGAATATTCGAATAGGAAAGTTCATACTGCAGGGTAAAACCGATAATATCGCACTCCGCCAGAGCCGTGCCGCTTTCAAGTGTTGCCAATGGAACAGCGGCGGCACGCATCTGCGCTTCCATATCCGGCCAGGGGGCAAAGACACGTTCTGCCGCAATCCCTTCAACTTCATTCAGAATGTGATACAAGATTCGCAATCCCAGATGACTCATGCCGACTTCATACACATCCGGAAACGCAAGGGCAAAGCGCAGATCAGCAGCGTCCTTGCGAATGGAGCCCATTTCACCACCCATATAGCGGGCAGGTTTTTCGACGGAGAGAAGATTCATTAATAAAATTCAGTTCTTGTGCGATATTTAGAAAGTCTGGAAATATAACAAATCGACTGGGTCTATGCAAGGGAAATAGCCTTTTTTACAGCTTCCGCAGCCGAAGACATCACCCGCACTTGCACTTTTTACTCATGATGCTTATCATGGTTCGTAAATCAGTATTCGCTGATAAATTAATTGATGCACTCATGAGGATAGCAATGAATACCCTTAAGACAGCTGTGTTAATGGCACTTTTGACGATGCTTCTCGTGCTTATAGGAGGTGTCGTTGGCGGCAGAGGAGGTATGACAATAGCCTTTTTGCTGGCCGGCGGGATGAATTTCTTTTCCTACTGGTTCTCTGACAAGATCGTGCTCCGCATGTATCGTGCCCAGCCGATAGAAGAACAGGATAATCCGCGCTTCTACAGTATTGTCAGGCGATTGGCCTCGCGAGCCGGATTGCCGATGCCGAAAGTATATATTATTCAGGATGATAGTCCGAACGCCTTTGCAACCGGGCGCAATCCGGAGCATGCCGCGGTCGCAGCCACAACCGGCATAATGCGCCTGCTGAATGATGAAGAGCTGACCGGCGTCATGGCCCATGAACTGGGGCACGTCAAAAATCGGGATATCCTGATCTCCACGCTGGCCGCTACCTTTGCCGGAGCAATCACCTATCTGGCCCACATGGCTCAGTGGGGGGCCATTTTCGGTGCCGGCCGAAGCGATGATGATGAGGGTGGCGGCATATTCGGCATGCTTTTCATGGCAATTCTGGCGCCGATTGCCGCCATGCTGGTTCAAATGGCTATTTCCCGCTCACGGGAATTCGGCGCCGATGCTGCAGGGGCACACATCAGCGGCAATCCGCTTTCTCTTGCCAGAGCACTGCAAAAGCTTGAGCTGGGAAGTCAGCAGATCCCGCTTGACGCCAATTCCGCGACTGCACACATGTTCATCGTCAATCCATTGACCGGCGGCGGAATGATGTCGCTCTTCTCCACTCATCCCCCTATTCAGGAACGTGTGCACCGCCTGGAAGACATATCGAGGACTCATGATTATTAGACGCGCTCCAACAGGCCCCTCTACTGCCAATCCCCGTCAAGCGGCCTGTGAAACCCTGCTGCGCATCAGGAAAGAGGGTGGGTTTGCCGATCGCCTGATCGACAACGAACTTTCCAAAGGCATACTAACCGGGCCTGACCGGGGACTATATGCCGAACTGGTGTTTGGCGTCCTGCGTCGACAGGGGACTCTGGACCATATTCTCCAGCAGTTGCTTGAAAAGCCGATGGTTGAGCTTGATCCACAGGCGCTGGTTATCCTGCGCATTGGGCTGTACCAACTGACCTGCCTCGACCGTATCCCCGAATCGGCAGCAGTTAACGAATCAGTCAATCTGGCAAAATTGATCACGCCGGGCACCAGCGGCCTGATCAATGCTGTCTTGAGAAACTTCCTTAGGCGCCGCGACACGATTACGTTCCCGGACATCACCACAAATCCGGCAGCAGCAATAGCAGCTATCCATTCCCAGCCGGAATGGTTGGCAGAGCAGTGGCTTGAACAACTTGGAGTAAATGAGGCCCGGCAACTGGCAGAGGCTTCGTCACAACAACCACCGGTCACACTGAGAGTCAACACGCTTCGCTCTACTCGCGACCAATTGCTGCAGGAATTTGACACGCAGGGTATTGAAGCAACGCCCTGCCGCTTTTCACCCGACGGCATTACGCTTACGGGACGCCACATCATCAGCGCTCTTCCCGGTTTTGATGCCGGCCTGTTCGCGGTACAGGATGAAGCATCGCAACTGGCCGGACGACTGCTGGGGCCCGAGCCGGGAGAACGCATCTGGGACGCATGCTGCGCTCCCGGCGGCAAAAGCGGCCACATCGCTCAGTTGATGGATGATACTGGCGAATTAATCGCTACCGACATCTCCCGTTCCAAATTAACACTAGTCCAGGACAACGTCCGGCGCCTCGGGATCAACTCCGTGACAACAGCTGTTGCCGACCTGCATCAACCCGACACATTTCCTGATGGAACTTTTGACCGCATTCTGCTTGACGCACCCTGTTCGGGGCTGGGAGTTATCCGGCGCAATCCGGAAGCAAAATGGCGTCTCTTCTCCGGTGACGTCACCCGTCTTGCCGCTGTCCAGAAGACCCTGTTGAAAAACGCCGCTGCCAAACTGAAACCGGGCGGAACACTGCTGTATTCAACCTGCTCAACCTCAGAGGCGGAAAATGAACTGGTAGTGGAGGATTTCCTTTTGCACCACCCCGGGTTTGTGCTAGAAGACCTGAATGACCTCTTTCCCACCTGGAAGGAACTGTTTGCGTTTTACGGCATGTTCAGGGTCTGGCCACACCGTCATGGTATGGATGGCTTCTTCGCCGCACGCATCAGACGAATATCATAATGTCAAATCTGGGAGTTCCCGCATGAAAAAAATTGCTCCATCTATACTGTCTGCCGACTTTTCTCGTCTTGGTGATGAAATACGGGCCGTCGAGGCGGCTGGTGCCGACTACATTCATATAGACGTCATGGATGGTCATTTTGTCCCCAATATAACGATCGGTCCATTGATTGTTGAAGCCGCCCGAAAAGTGACATCACTGCCACTTGATGTGCATCTGATGATTGAGAATCCTGATCGCTATATTCAGGATTTTGCTGCGGCAGGCGCCGATATCATCGTAGTCCATGCTGAAGCGACACATCATTTGCATCGCAGCATACAACTGGTCAAATCTTGCGGAAAACGCGCCGGCGTTTCTCTCAACCCGGCGACTCCGTTGAATGTTCTCGACTACATTATCGATGACCTGGATCTGGTATTGCTGATGACTGTTAATCCCGGTTTTGGCGGCCAAAGCTTCATTGATGCCTGCCTCCCCAAAATCCACTCATTACGGGCACTTTTGGACCGCCGCGGCTCAGAGGCTGAGCTGGAAGTTGATGGAGGAGTCAAACCATCAAACATAGCCCTGATCTCCCATGCGGGGGCTGATGTCTTCGTCGCCGGTAGCGCCGTCTTCGGTGCCTCTGATTATACGGCAACAATTACGGAGATGAAGCGCCTGGCACAAGAACCGTTGCTGTAATTTTATTTTTATTCCCGCAGAGATACCCGTTTTGTAATTGAGTTTCGAGACGACTTGGGCTACACTTCCACGCTATGTTCACCAGTGTACTGATCATAGATGATTCGGTTACCGTTCGGGAGCGAATCATCAGAACACTTGAGTCTTTCAACCTCTTCTCCCGCTATTACGAAGCTGAAGACGGTCTGGAGGGATTCAAAAAGTTGCTCTCATCACCTGTGGATATCATCCTGTGTGATCTGGAGATGCCGCGTATTGACGGCTTTAAATTTCTGAGCATGCTTAAGGCCCGACCCGATCTCCAGGACGTCCCTGTCATCATTCTGACCGGCATGGATGATCGGGAACGCAAGATAAAGGGGCTTGAACAGGGAGCCAGTGACTACATCACAAAACCGTTTGATCCGGAAGAACTGGTCGCCCGAGTCAAGGTCCACCTCAAGATCAAGAAGCTGCAGGACGAGCT
>JAQUCQ010000258.1 GCA_028686145.1 Desulfuromonadaceae bacterium
TGATTGACTCTTTTGGTCTGGAACAGGATCATCGCAGTAATATCAAGGCGGAGTTTGAGAAGTACAGCACTAGCGTCCCTGGCATATTTGCTGCAGGGGATTGTCGCCGTGGCCAGAGTCTGGTCGTGTGGGCCTTCAACGAAGGGCGCGGCGCGGCCCGTGAATGTGATCGATATCTGATGGGGAGCAGCGAACTGCCGTAACTAATTGAATTCATATGGGCTGGCTCATGTGAAATATGATTAATTGTGAGGCAGAGAGGCCCACCCGACGACATCGGGTGGGCCTCTCTTTTATTTTTAAAATCAAAGTTGGGAAAATAGTGGCCAAATAAACAGCATGCTGTCTATGTTTTAAGCATGCTAAACAGTTTTTGTTAAAGTATAATATCTTGCAACTTGTCTTGGATTTGAGGTAAGAGACGACACGCCGCTTCATTGCGTGATAAAAAGTGATGAATTGCTTATTTAATGCACATGAACGCATGACAAGGTATTCTAAATAGCCGTGCAGGAGAGAGATTCATGCTGATAGTTGTCTGTATCAAACAGGTTCCGGATACGACCCAGGTTCAGATTGACCCGGTGACAAACACCCTGGTACGTGATGGTATTCCATTTATCGTCAACCCCTATGACACTCATGCTCTTGAGGAAGCGTTGCGCCTGAAAGACCGGTTTGGTTGCAAGGTTGCCGCCATTTCGATGGGACCACCAAACGCAGAGGCTACACTGAAAAAAGCCCTCGCTCTGGGGGTCGATTATGCCATACTACTCTCTGATCGTGTCTTCGGCGGTGCCGACACGCTGGCGACCAGCAACGTCCTGGCAGCGGCAATAAGCAAGCTGCATGCGGAAGTGGACGAGGTCGGCCTGGTGTTGTGCGGCAAGCAGACCATCGATGGCGATACCGCCCAGGTTGGTCCTGGCATTGCAAGCCGTCTTGACTATCGCCAATTGACCCTGGTGGATAAAATTGTCAACCTGGATTTTGCTGCAAAAAAAATCCGTGTCAGTCGCAAGTTAGAGGGGCGTCACGAGATTGTAGATGCACCACTTCCGGCGATGTTAACGGTTGTCCGTGAGTTGAACCGGCCGCGCTATCCCAAAGTGCAGATGCGACTGGCTGCCGCTGAAGCTGTTGTTGACGTGTGGAATAATAAAACACTGCAGTTGGATGAACAGAAAATCGGCTTGAAAGGTTCTCCTACCTGGGTCTCCAAAATCTTTTCCCCAGAACGCATTAAAGGAGAAATCCTCGGTAACGGCTACGCCGACCCTGCTGGAACTGCAGCATTACTGATAGACAAACTAATGGCGAAGGACATGTTACCATTATGAGCGATCCACAACCAAAACTAAAGAAACCGCGCGGCAAGGCCCGCCTGATTGACGGAAAGTGTATTGCCTGCGGCGCTCGTTGCCAGAGTTCCTGCCCGGTCAACGCAATCGAGATGACCGATGCCGGTGAGCCGGTCATCATTCCCGAGAAGTGTATAGGCTGTCTCAAATGCGTCAAAATCTGCCCTGCAGAAGCTCTGGAAATGTTCTTCACTCCTGAGGAAATGAAGATTCTTGAGCAGCTGGCCGCTTCAGCTACTCCTGTCGAAGAAGAGGTTGATGCTGAAGCCGTTGCAATTGCCGCAAAACTGGCTGCTTATCGCGATGTCTGGGTGTTTGTCGAACAGACCGAGGGCGAACCAGCCAAAGTATCCTGGGAGCTTTTGGGGGTCGGCGCCGGTCTGGCACGCAGCCTCGGTGTGGAACTCTGTGCGCTTGTTATCGGCGAGAATGTGGAGCATCTCTGCACGGAAGCGTTTGCGTACGGCGCGACCAAAGCATATCTGCTTGATGCTCCGGTCTATTATCACTACCGTACCGAAGCATACGTTGAGGGCTGTTGCCATCTGATCGAAAAATATAAACCGGAGATTATCCTGATGGGGGCGACCGGCATGGGGCGCGATCTGGCAGGAGCGATTGCCACCAGGGTCGGTACCGGCCTGACCGCCGACTGTACCGGATTGGCCATAGATGATAAACGCAACCTGATGCAGACCCGCCCCGCATTTGGCGGTAATATTATGGCAACCATCATGTGCGATAAATATCGACCCCAGATGTCCACCGTGCGTCCCAATGTCATGCCGATGCCGGAGCACAAGGTGGGGACAACGGGCATAATCATTCGTGACCCGTTTACCGTGCCTGAAGAAAGCGTGCTCACCAAGGTTATCGAAATCATCCGCGATTCGCACAGTAAGGGTGCCGTTGATATCACCGGCGCCGAGTTTATTATCTCCGGCGGGCGCGGCATGATGGCCCCTGAAAATTTTGCCATGCTTCAAGAACTTGCGGATGAACTGGGCGGCGTGGTTGGCGCTTCCCGCAGTGCTGTGGATGCCGGCTGGATGCCGGGTGATCGCCAGGTTGGCCAGACCGGTAAAACAGTACGACCAAAAATCTATATCGCCTGCGGAATTTCCGGTGCTATCCAGCATTTGGTTGGCATGCAGGATTCCGACATGGTTATTGCCATAAACCGTGATAGTGCCGCCCCGATCTTTGAGGTTGCCACCTACGGCATCGTTGGCGATCTGTTCCAGATTGTCCCGGCGATTACCAGCAAGATAAGAGAACTTAAAGCCGCTAACCAATAAACTATCCAAAAAAAGAGAGAGCAACAGACTTTCCTGAGGTTCATATGACACCAAATCCATTAGTCTTTACTCCGCTTCTGCTTGCTTCCCTGGCCATATTTGCCTTGGGGTGCTGGAAACGTCTTAGTCTGATTTCACTTGGTCAGCCGGAAGAGCGCTTTGACAACATAGGTACCCGCATCGGCGACATGCTGCGCTACGCTTTCGGTCAGAAACGGGTGATTGCAAAACCGTTCGGTTTCAACCATTTTATAATTTTCTGGTCGTTTCTGATCCTTGTGATTGCCAACACCGAATTCATCCTTAACGGACTTTTTCCCCATACGATCAAGCTGGTCAAGCTTCCCTTTGAACTCTATGTGCCGCTCGCTTTTATGATCGACATTGCTTCATTGCTTGCCCTGATAGCAGTGACGGTGGCGGCTTTGCGACGAATTTTTGCACCGCCATACCCGGAGGCCCGCACTCTGGACGCCTTTTTTATCCTGGGGATGATTGCGACGTTGATGCTTGCTTCATTTACCCTCAACGCCTCGGACCTGGCGGCATATATGTTTAAATCCGGGGCGGACCCGGTGTCGTTTCTTGCTACCGCGCGCAAAATCATGCCGGTATCGGCGCTATTAGCGGGCCTGCTGCCACCGCTGCAGCTGGAGACCATTCATGCCGCTGCCTGGTGGACCCACGCCGTTGCGCTCCTGGCCTTTATTTGCTATCTGCCGATCAGCAAGCATATGCACATTCTGACCGCCATCCCGAATTGCTTCTTGCACCGACTGGAAAAGCCGAATACCCAACCGAGGGAAGAATTTACGGTTGGAAACACGTTTGGAGTCGGTAGCGTCGATCGCTACAGCTGGAAAGATTTGCTCGACTCCTTTACCTGCACCGAGTGCGGCCGCTGTCAGAACGTCTGTCCGGCCAGCATCACCGGCAAACCACTCAACCCGCGTGCAGTGATACATGATATCAAGGTCAATCTTCTGGAGAACGGTGCCGCTCTCAAAAAAGGGGCTACTTCCCAGACACCTCTGATAGGCGAGGCAGGAGAAGGGAGCGTGTCAGAGGAATCAATCTGGGCCTGCACCACCTGCGGAGCATGTATGGAAGCATGCCCGGTCTTAATCGAGCACATGCCCAAAATTATCCAGCTCCGACGTCATCTGGTCGAGACGGAAGTGAAATTTCCCGAAGAGTTGCTGAACCTGTTTGAAAATATGGAAGGACGCAGCAATCCATGGGGAATTGCCCCCTCAGAACGAACTAAATGGTGCAACCA
Organism: Desulfuromonadaceae bacterium; assembly: GCA_028686145.1. Taxonomy (GTDB): domain Bacteria; phylum Desulfobacterota; class Desulfuromonadia; order Geobacterales; family Pseudopelobacteraceae; genus JACRCG01. Next base: position 3,939 of record JAQUCQ010000258.1, read on the forward strand.
GCTTGATATCAAACCATTTGACCGGGATACAACGGAATACCTGTTCTATGTTGGATGTGCCGGTTCGTTCGATTCACGCAACAAGCACGTCAGCGTTGCAATGGCCCAACTGCTGGATAAGGCCGGCGTCTCGTGGGGAATCCTCGGCAAGGATGAAAAGTGCTGCGGTGACAGTGTACGCCGATTGGGGAACGAATACGTTTTTGATAAGATGGCTCGAGAGAATGTTGCGATGTTCATCGAACGTGGAGTGAAAAAAGTAATTACGCAATGTCCTCACTGTTTTACGACTCTGAAAAATGACTATCGCCAGTACGGCCTCGAACTGGAAGTCATTCACCATAGCGAGTTGCTGCGCAATCTGGTTCAGGATGGGCGTCTTGTCCTTGATAAGACAACAGAGGAAATGGGAGCAACTGTCTTTCATGACTCCTGCTATCTGGGACGGCATAACGACGTGTATGATGCTCCTCGCGCGGTCATTGAAGCTGCTACCGGGGTGCCCCCGGCTGAGATGGAGCGCAACCGGAACACTGCCTTCTGTTGCGGAGCCGGTGGCGGCAGGATGTGGATGGAGGAACACGTCGGGGAGCGCATCAACCTCACGCGGGTCAACGAAGCGTTGGAGCAAAAGCCCGATACGATATGTGTTGCCTGCCCCTACTGTATGACCATGTTTGAAGACGGTCTCAAGGACGTCAAGGCCAACAACGTCAAGGTCCGGGACGTGGCCGAAGTTATGGCTGAAGCGATGTTCCGCTGAGAGAACCTCGTTTGTAATAAAATATCCTGCCTGAATAAAAAACACTGAAACCGGATTCCATACTATAAAAGGGGTCCGGTTTTAGTGCCTCTAGAATCCCTCTGCTTTTCCTCTGTTGCAATCATCACAGCAATTCAATCTCCATTATCAACCGATATGTAACAATTCTGTATACAGTCTGACATAAGTACTTTTTTTTTAGTCATCATTATGTTATTTAATCAAAACTAAATTTTAATACCTCAACTGGGGAGGCGGCATGAGTTACGAAGTAAAGAACGAGCAGCTGGTTAAGTGGGTGGCGGAAGTTGCCGCACTTTGTGGGCCTGAAGCGATCCATTGGTGCGACGGATCACAGGAAGAATA
>JAQUCQ010000259.1 GCA_028686145.1 Desulfuromonadaceae bacterium
CTCCTTTGGCAGGGTACAGTGTACCAGTGATCTGCTTCCTTCCGATATTACCGGATTGTCAATCTTTAACCGTGAAGGGGGGCATTTCAGTTTTCAGCCGGGCCCAATTTTTAACAATATTGTCCTGCTGGACGAGATCAACCGTGCAATGCCTCGCACCCAGAGTGCCATGCTGGAGGCGATGGAGGAACGTCGCGTGACCATCGAAGGTGTGACGCATCCATTGCCTGATCCATTTATGGTATTTGCTACCCAGAATCCATCAGACCAGAGTGGTACCTTTTTATTGCCGGAATCCCAGTTGGACCGTTTTCTTATCTGCACTGGTATCGGCTATCCGGCGGAACGCCTGGAGCGGGAAATAATTGCTGGAGGCGGTATTCGCGAACGGGTCGGCAGCATGGAACCGCTGATAACAGCTACTGCAATCATGGCTGCCCGAAGTGATGTCAAATCGGTCTATCTCTCGGAAAAAGTGCTTTCCTATATCCATAATCTTGTGCTCGCAACTCGTTCCCATGATCTGGTTCTGACAGGACTATCTACCCGGGCCGCCATCAATCTGGCTCAGGCGGCCAAAGCGGCAGCTTTTCTCGCGGGGCGTGATTATGTCGCTCCAGATGATGTCAAGGGTATTGCTGTGGCTGTCTGTGCCCACCGGTTGATTATGCGCAACGACATGACAACGGTCGACAGAGGAGGGGTGATACGGACGATAATAGCTGGCATTGCGTTGCCTTTTGGCTAAAAAGCAGTGTAATATAGATATGTTACGCCATCTTATAGTGCCTTATGAGCTCTCTCTGTGTCTTCTGGAATATGAACGTTGTGTAGCAAAGTAATCTAAAAAAAATACTTTAAAAACTGAGTAGATATACACAAAATTTCCTGCACCACCGTCCCTTCATAGGTTGCCCTCAATCACTACTTTCAAACTCATCTATAAGCAACAGAGTTTCCATCGTGTGAGTTACTTTCAGAACTTCTGATCTGGAATATCCTTCTGCGAGCAACGCCTTTAAAAACATATTGCCCACTGCTGAGGGTTTGCCATGTCTGCTTATGGATTCTCTTAAGGTCTGTAATGATTTCTCGTCCATATTGTCTCCTTTGGATAAATCATAGAGAAAGCATAGCCTTGAACTTCTAAAAGTCAATAAATCAAGACCCAAGGGGGAGGTAATATGAAGTTTTGAAAATGTTTGAGGAAGGCAGTTAAAGGAAGCAAGCCAAGAAGAGGAATTACCCTAAAGAATTTTTATTAGCAGTACTTGGATGAGAGGTTAAGTTAAGATGGATGCTAAGAGCTTCTTTTAAGCTCATGTGATTGAGAAAACTCACTGCCATGGTTCTTTCAGAGTCAAACCTTACTATTTTACCTGAACGCTTTAGGTGAAATATGACTGAATTTTTACCTAACACCAATTCACACAAGTCACCAATTTTAAAGGAAGCATCATCATCTACTTTAACCAACGCTCCACCCAGTGATATCTCTTTTAGTAACCCATGATAGGTATTACCACCATGATCTATCAGGTGGCACTGTAAGTGAAGCTTCATTCTGGAATGTATTCTGTGGTCATTCATTAAATCTATCTCCCTCAAGCAATTCAATAAAAGCTTAGCTGGTAACTTTATATTACTCTTATCCTTTAGACTCAAGAAGTCAATGCTGCTAAAAAATCTACAAAAATCTGAGAGGGTATGTGCAAAGGAATATACTCTTAGGCCTTATCAGAGTCCCCACAAGGTGATTACTCTTATGCTTGTTAGATTCTCTTCTTATTTTTTGAGCAGTCACATCAATTAGTCTGTAGTCACTAGAGATTTTTTATCTCTCTTTGGGGGATGACTACAAAAAGATCTAATGGAACTCTAAGCCTAATATGATAGTGTCCATTACGGTTCTGTAGATACATGATGCTTATTTACTTTGGGTAGCAAAATGTGTACACCAAAGAGAGGGCAAGAGGCTTAACTGTTCAATATCACTAGTTTTATAAGGAGTGGTAATACGGGCGATAATAATCGACATTGCATTACCTTTGGACTGAAAATCAGCACATCCGGTGCGTTGTATATTTTGATCACACTACTGGTCGGTTTTGCGGCGGTCAATACTGGTAATAATCTCCTGTTTCTGGTCGTTGCCGGACTACTAGCATTTATGTCGGTGACTGGATTGGCCGGAATGTATAATATCAAGAAGTTGACCCCTGACCTGCACCCTCCCGAAGAGATTTATGTTGGAATCCCAGCTCTTTTCCACTTTTCAGTAAAAAATTCCAAACGGTTTCTTCCTTCATTTTTGATCCGTCTTGAGTGCAATACTGGGCAATCTCTTGTTTTTCCGGTTGTTCTACAAAAATCTCAAGCTACTGGTTCTGTTATGCTTACTTTCGCCCAACGGGGAAAAGTGCCGCTTGGCAGGATAACAATCAGCTCTCCTTATCCGGTTGGTTTTTTCACGCGTTACTGGAGTTTTGAAATTGATCGCTCGGTGACGGTGTTTCCCCATCCAATTTCATCAGCTGATTTATGCGGCGGTGTGGAAGATTCACAGACAACCGGGGTAGGGTTGAGCCGTGAACGGGGCTTGAGTGGTGAATTAGAGCGGATATATCCATATTCCGGTTCTGAACCGCTCCGGATGATTCATTGGAAGCATTCGGCCCGCAGCCAAGATTTTTTGGTAAAGGGCTTTGGCAGATATACCGTTGCTCCGCTGGTAATTGACCTGGAAACACTGCCGGGGCAGGGCGTGGAAGAACGCTTATCCCGGGCCGCATGGCTGGTTAAACGTTGGGGTAGCGATCGACCGGTCGGATTGCTGCTTGATGGCCATCTGATTCCCAGTGCGAGTGGTAAACAGCATAGACTGCTGTTGCTGAAGGAATTGGCGTTGTATGGTCGCGATTAGATCTCTGACTGCACTACTGACGTATGTTATCGGGGTGTGCGGGATGATGCCGCTCTTTCCCTGGTTGACGCTGTTTCCGCGTATTGCTCTTGTGTTCGGGCTCCTATCAGGGCTTTGGCAGGATCGTAGAGGGAACTGGCCGTTGAAGCCATGGATACAGAATGCCGTGATTGTCCCTGTTTTTTTCTATTATGCCTTCCAATTCAGTCGTGCTAACCCGATTCAGCCGGTAATCAGCATGTTGGCTATTATGCTGGCCGTACGTCTCAGTGGTGAAAAAACGGTTCGTCACAGCTTACAGATATACGCTCTTTCAATGTTTTGTCTTGCTTCTTCCTCGCTGTTCGATCTAAGCCCCATTTTTTTAATGTACCTTGGTTTATTGCTTTTTATGGTTGCGCTTGCATTGGTGTTGTTGACATTCCAGAATCAGGATCATGCTATGACGGTAGCGGCAGCTGACCTGAAAAGGATACTGCTTTCCGGTCTGTTGATGCCAGTTCTGGCTGTTCCACTGCTACTGTTCTTTTTTCCAATCTTGCCGCGTACCCAGTTGCCTCTTTGGCATTTCCTCAGTCCACCGTCAACGCGTACGACCGGTTATTCAGATACGGTAGAACCTGGTAGCCAAAGCAGCATCAGTGAATCACGTGCGCTCGTTTTTCGTGCTGAAATGCCTCGCCAGGTACAGAATCAATTGTATTGGCGTGGAACCGTATTTAATCGGACAGATGGGATCAGGTGGACACGATTAAGTCAAATACCATTTGAACAACCTGAAATTCCCGCTCAGACGGTCACGCAGGTTATATATCTGGAACCCTCATCTATTCGTACTCTTGTAGCACTTGACCGTCCGGCGAGTCTTGCGTTACGGCATGTGAATCGATCACCTGACGGAGTCTTTGAGCTTGTTGGACCAACAGGGGGGCGTTTGAATTATACTGCCAATTCGCTTTCAGGCGGTATAGTTGCTCAACGTAATTCAATTAACAGCTTATTTTACCTTCAGCTGCCGGATAAATTTTCAGCCCGGATTAGGGCTCTTGCCGTGCAGATTACCCACAAGGAGAAAAATGATAGAGTTAAAGTTGAACTGTTGGAAAACTATTTCCGTAACGGAGGTTACCGTTATTCGACAAAGGATCTGGCGACCGGTGATAGGGCTATAGAACAGTTTCTGTTTGAAAAAAAACAGGGGCATTGTGAATTTTTTGCATCTTCATTTGCCCTGATGCTGCGTGCTACCGGTGTGCCCTGCCGGTTGGTAGGCGGTTATCTCGGGGGAGATTATAACCAGTTGGGTGGTTATTATCTGGTCAGTGACGACAAAGCTCACGTCTGGGTGGAAGCATACATCAAAGGGAGCGGATGGATGAGAATAGATCCCAGCAGTTTCGCCACAAACGCTGGAGAAGTATGGAAAGCACCCGGTTTGCCTGATTTCAAGATTCGCATTGCTCTGATATTAGATGCGCTGAATTATGAATGGAACCGGTCTGTTGTAGTGTATGACTTTGAGCAACAGATGAGCATAGCTCGCCGTGTTGGCTCACTCTTACAGGGGTTCAATCCTGTAAAAATAGTGCTGCGTTCTGTGCCATATTTTGCTGGTAGTTTGTTGCTTGCCGGCCTGTTGTTCGCGGCCTGGCGTGCTTCACTTTTCAGCTCCCGTGAGAAGCGCATTCTGAATAGTTTTCTCCACACAGTAGAACGTAAGTTCGGTAGTATAGCTGGATCTGGTTTGTTTGAAATTGCTTTGTCAACAGATAATAGCAATGTTTCCGACTTTGTTGAAATATATGCCGGTGCCGTTTATCGTGACCGGAGGTTAACGGACAACGAATACCTTCGGTTGCGGCAGATTCTTCGGGTCCTGAAGAAATAAATATACCGGTCCTGATTTAGATGGCAATCTAAAAATATCTTGACTTGCAGACCCAATTCAGGCTATTTAAAGTATTCTTGTATGGTGGCTATGGTGAAGCGGTTAACACATACGACTGTGACTCGTACATACGAGGGTTCAAATCCCTCTAGCCACCCCAAAAATTCAAAAGCTACGTCAACCGACGTGGCTTTTTTTCTTCAATCTCATCCTCCCATCGTTATCCGCCGGTACTATAGGTTGAATCTAATCTA
>JAQUCQ010000260.1 GCA_028686145.1 Desulfuromonadaceae bacterium
GGTACGTAAGCGGGGACTATAACGATCCTGGTACGTTCACGAAGATTAAAGAGGCGCTGGGTGGGGCTCGTCACCCGGCACACTACCTCGCCATCCCCCCCTCGCTTTTCGCAACGGTGATCAAAGGGCTTGGAGCCGCGGATTTGGCAGATCAAGGGCGCGTCATCGTCGAAAAACCGTTCGGACGCGACCTGACCTCCGCACGTGAGCTTAACAAAGTCGCCCGATCGATATTTCCGGAAGACTCGATCTTCCGCATCGACCACTTTCTCGGGAAAGAGGCGATCATGAATATCCTCTATTTCCGCTTTGCCAATTCATTCCTTGAACCGATCTGGAACCGCAACTATGTGGCCAGCGTCCAGATAACCCTGTCCGAGAATTTCGGCGTGGAGAACCGCGGTGCGTTTTACGAATCCGCAGGGTGTCTGCGTGACGTGATCCAGAATCACATGTTTCAGGTCGTTGCGCTGCTTGCCATGGAGCCTCCGGCATACAGGGGCTATGGAGCAGTGCATAGCGAGAAAGCCAAGGTCTTTCAGGCCATGCGCCCCCTTCATTCGGACGATCTGGTGCGCGGCCAGTACGCCGGCTATCGCAAGGAGGAAAACGTGGCAAAGAACTCCGACGTCGAAACGTTCTGCGCCCTGCGGCTCTTTATTGACTCGTGGCGCTGGGAGGGAGTGCCATGGTATCTGCGCTCCGGCAAATGCCTGGCCGAAACGGCACACGAGGTTCTGGTGGAACTGAAGCCGCCGCCGCAGAGGCTTTTTGCTGATTCTGCACCGACCGTCGGGAGGTCAAACTATCTCCGTTTTCGGCTTGCCCCCGACTCCTCCGTCGCCCTGTCCGCACGTGTCAAGCGTGCTGGGAAGGAATTTGTTGGTGATCAGCGCGAACTCTACCTGGTCGAAGGAGAACAGCCGGGAGAGGAAACACCCTACGAACGGCTCCTTGAAGACGCCATGGCCGGCGACGGCGCACTTTTCACCCGAGAGGATGCGGTTGAGGCAGCCTGGACGGTGGTTGAACCGGTTCTTAAGGCACATAACCGGTCACTACTCTACAAGCCCGGAAGTTGGGGACCGAAAGCAGCCGATCTGCTGATTGCCCGTAATGGCCACAGTTGGCTGCAGCCTTCAGTCACTGTAGAAGAGGTTGACAGGCGAGCTTCATGATCATAATTTGCGCTGATCTGGAGTCTTTGAACCACGCTGCCGCCGAACTTTTTGCCGCGGAAACGCGGCAAGCTGTACAGGTCTGCGACAGTTTGCCGTTGCACTCACCGTGGGGATCACTCCGTGCCGAACATATGAACTTTTAGGGCAAGAACCTTTATGTGAGCCGGTTCCCTGGCAGCACACACATATATTTTGGGGAGACGAACGGTACGTCTTTGCCGACAATCAGCGAAATAACGCCCGGATGGCGCGCAAAGCGCTGCGCCATTACAGCCAACGCGACATGACTTTTCGTTTCGCCTCGAATGTGAATAGCACCGACTTCGCGGAAGCAACTCATGATCTTGATGCTGAAGAGACACTATTCATAGTTTTTTCGAAGACCTTCACCACTCTGGAAACGATGGCCAATGCACATACAGCCCAACAATTGACGTGCAGGCGCTGAGCAAGGAGCAGGCTGCGCCCGGCACTTCTTCGCCGTCTCGACTAATGGCAGGGATTTTGATGAACTTATTGACTTTATGTAAATCTGACAACGAGGATACCTCAACTCTCTTTTTTTAAAATTACAATTAATTAACACCAATACTTCGTGGACTCTCAACTTGTTATCGCAATTTGTAATCGAATTTCTCGACCTGCGCTAAAAAACCGCTTTAACTTTATCAGGGGTATGTGACCAATACCAATAAGGTGAAAGAAATCCTTGCTACCCAAAAGATAACGGGTGATTGTTAATGAAAGCAAAGAGACTTGAAAAAGAGTTTCCTGTCGTTTCAAGTGCTTGTATAGATTTTATTCTTTCACCTGAAAACATAGCATAAGAAATAGTTCGAATCTCGCATAAGGAGTTGCGAACAGCATAAAGGAGAACCACCAGACCGGAGTAATTGTTAAAGAGGAGGGTTGATGGATAACGTATTGTCTGCCCGCGTCCTGATGGGCATTTCACTCGGTTTCCACATCATCTATGCGACCATTGGGATCGGACTGCCGCTCATGCTGATGATTGCCGAAGGGCTGTCACTGCGCACCCGAGACGAACTGTACCACCAGCTTGCCCGCCGCTGGATACGTCCGGCAGGCGTGCTATTCGCCATTGGTGCGGTCTCCGGCACCATCCTCTCCTTTGAACTGGGATTGCTGTGGCCCCGCTTCATGGCGTTCAGCGGTCCCCTCATCGGACTTGCCTTCTCTATGGAGGGCTATGCTTTTTTTGTGGAGGCAATTTTTCTTGCCCTCTACATTTACGGCGAACAGCGGCTCTCCCGCCGGATGCTCTTTTTCTGCACTATAGTCCTGACTGTTGCTGCAGCAATATCGGCTGTATTTGTCATCAGCGCCAACGCATGGATGAATACCCCCACAGGTTTCCGACTCGCAGACGGAAAACTTGTCGATGTGCATCCTTTTCAAGCCCTGACCAACCCGTCATGGGCCCATGAGGCATTGCACGGCACCCTGGCGGCATACGTTGCCACCGGCTTTGCGGTAGCCGGCGTTTATGCGTTACATCTGTTGCGCGGACACAGGAGTGAATACAACAAGCGCGCCCTTACACTGGCCCTGGCAGTAGCTTCAGTGTCACTTCCTCTCATGCTGGTCTCCGGCGACTGGTCGGCCATGACCATCGCAGTCCAGCAAAAGCCTAAGCTGGCGGCGATGGAAGCTCTTTTTACCACTACCAAGGGTGCACCGCTTTACATCGGCGGCTGGCCGGACCCTGCTACCGGCACGGTCCTGTACGGAATAAGGATACCTAACCTCCTGAGCTACCTTGCCTTTCGCGATACCGACGCCATCGTCGAGGGACTTGATGCATTCCCACCCGGCACCACCCCTGACCCACGACTTGTCCATCCCTTCTTCGATCTGATGGTGGCCTCTTTCTTTATCATGCTTGCGCCGGCCGGCTGGTTTTGGTGGCTGCACTGGCGACGACAGGAAGTACCACTGAACAAATGGCCGCTCCGCGCTTTGCTCCTTGCCTCACCGTTCGGTATGATTGCCCTGGAAAGCGGGTGGCTCGTCACCGAATTCGGCCGGCAGCCCTGGATTGCCAGAGGTCATATGCGCGTAACGGAAGGGGTGACTCCACAGACAAGCATTGGTCTTGTGCTCTTCACGTTTTTTGTCGTCTACCTGGCTTTGACTGTCGGACTGCTGATGCTGCTGATGCGGCCGGCAACAATAGAAAATGGTACTAAGGCGCCACAGGAGGACCGTCATGTGGACCCTTAATAACCTGGCGGCCGGGGCCGTTTATTTCGGCCTTGTCATGTATGCGGTTTTCGGCGGAGCGGACTTCGGCGGCGGCATCTGGACCGCCCTAGCCTCCGGACCACGGGCACGGGAACAGCGGGACAAACTTTTTTATGCCATTGGACCGGTCTGGGAAACTAATCACGTCTGGCTTATCTTCGTGGTGGTAACCCTCTTCACCGCTTTTCCAAAGGGGTTTGCCGCCCTTTTTACTGCCCTGCTAATCCCCCTAGTGATCGCTCTGATCGGCATTAATTTTCGCGGGGCAGCCTTTGCCTTCCGGCACTTCGGCAGAGAGACAGGCGAACGGATTCCCTTCATGGTTAGCCTCTTCGCAGTATCGAGCATCCTGACCCCCTTTGCCCTTGGGATGGCGGTGACCGCAATCGCTACCGGAAAAATCGTCTTCGTCAACGATTGGGCCCAGGCTGGGCCTTGGTTCTGGATCAGCCCGTTTACGTTAGTAGGTGGGCTGGTAGGAATGGCCATCTGCGCCTATCTGACGCCAATCTTCATGACAGTGCGCACTGAAGGGGAGTTGCAGAGCGATTTCAGACGCCAGGGAATAATTGCCGGTCTGATATTCGGCTTGCTGACCACGGTGGAGATTCCCGTTGCCATGACCGATGCTCCTCTCTTTGTCGACCGTCTCCTTTCTGTGCGGGGAGCTTTTTTTGTAACCGTTTCCGTGATCTCAGGTATCACAACCCAGATACTGCTCTGGAGATGCCGTTTTCAGTGGTCGCAGATAACAGCCATAGGAACCGTAACCCTGACAATTACCGGCTTTGCGGCAGCCATGTACCCGGATCTCCTTATCGGCCAGCTATCCATAAGTGCTGCGGCGGCGCCTCCTGCCTCACTCCGTGCATTTTCCCTGGTGCTTGTGATTGGCGTCATTATTCTCGTGCCATCACTTCTGTTGCTTTACTGGACCTTCCGCGGCGAACCGAATCCCAAACTCCCCCAGTAATGGAATAATGTGGCGGTGACGGAGAAGATTACGAACAAATCTGTAACAATAAATTTATATGGCTTTCTGGCCGGAATGCAGGAGATCGACTGCCGATTCACCGACTGTTCGACATGCGGATACTGTGTTGCTTTGAATTGCTGGATGGTCCGCCCCAGACGGTGGAGACCCACATCCGCGAGTTCCAGTTATTCCTTGTCGGATGTATTTGTTTAGGTCTGGAAAGTAATACTCCAACATAATTAAGCCTCAACTATAGGGTTGTCAGCTGACAATAAATTGGATCATTTTTTAAAATAATATTAAACAATATATTTTAATATTAATCTCGTTTTAAAGACAAAGCGATTCAGACAGATAAAAATTGTAATTGCCATATTGGACAGAAGAATTGACGTGCCGGGAATGTCGTGAAGAGGAGCTGTTATACTGGTACTACATACTACTGTACTGTAGCTGAGAAGCGGTGCCCATCATTTGATGTGAATCGGATTTTAAATCTGCTCATATCGGCGTCGAAGTAG
>JAQUCQ010000261.1 GCA_028686145.1 Desulfuromonadaceae bacterium
AAAGCAGCTTCAGCTTCCTACTACGAAAAGATGTCTTTCAGTTCTTGCGGCAGTGCAGAATTCGTTGCTGCTCTCAAGTCAAGCGGAAAAACACACGTGATAATCACCGGCATGGAAACTCATGTCTGCGTACTGCAAACAGTAATAGAATTGCGTGATGCCGGCCTGAATGTTCATGTTGTGAAGGATGCAGTCATGAGCCGAAGCACGGATAACTGGCAAACCGCCATTGAAACAATGACTCTTGCTGGAGCGATTCCAACTTGTACGGAGTCAGTTCTGTTTCAGTTGTTGAAAGTCGCCGGAACGGATGAATTTAAAAAATTGTCAAAGCTGGTGAGGTAAAAGGCGACGCTCTGAGATGCTGAATAACTCCGGGGCCATTGTGCTCCCGGAGTTATTCAGGTGACGGGGAAAACGTGTTGAATAATCTCGGCATGATGTTGAATACGGGCCAATCCCGGCAGATGGGATTTGTAGGAGATGAAGGGAACTTCGGCGCTCTTGGCAGCCTGCATATCTACTTCGCCGTCGCCGATAAAGAGAGCTTCTGCCGGTTTAGCTTCAAAATAATCCAACACTTTCAGGAGCGGTTCCGGGTGCGGTTTCGGGTGCGTAACCTGTGATGCCGTCATTATGTAATCGAAATATCCGGTCAGTCCGAAGTCATCAATGATCATGTCCATCGAGGTTGCCCGATTGGTGCAGATGGCCAGCGATGTGTGCCCCTTTAGCTGGTCGAGGGCACTTATAAAACCGTCCTCCATCCGCATGAAGGGCATCAGATCACGATAGTGGATAGTTTTGGCAAACCTGAAGGCCTCTTCGCGCTGCTGGTCGCCAGTGAAAAAATATGCCATCACATCATTAAATGAGTGGGTGTGGAGAATTCTTCTGGCATCGCTGTTATTCCTGTCAATATCTGGTCTTCCCAGAAATTCCATGACACGGTTGTAGAAAACATAATTTGATTCAATTGAATCAAGGATCACGCCATCACAATCATAGATGACGACTTTGTAGCGGCTTTTTAACTCATTCACTGCTTGGCTCCGATGTTGAACTCTTCTTCCCGCCTACATATTCATCCCACTCGATCGGGAGCAGGTATTTTTTACGAGTGTTGCACTCCTTGCATGCTGGAACAACATTGTTGCGGGACGCCTTACCGCCGCGTGACACAGGAACCAGATGGTCCATAGTCAGCTCATCAGGAGCAAAACTTCCATCACAAAAATGACAGTGGCCTAAGGCAAGACGGTTTTTCCACCAGCGGCTTTTGCGAAGTTCCCTTGATTTCTCCCGTTCCCGCTTAATATCGGCTTCGCTGATGTCCAGTATAAAGTGATCCATGATGAACCTTCAAAAAAAATATATGACGCATATATAGCATGTCAGGATATCTGAAAATGGGCCATTAGGGTAGAATAAAATCATTTTTATAGCTGAGAGTGGCGGCAACAAGCAAAAAAAGAGTTGATATATTTTGAATGGTACGTTATAAGGCTAATTCCAATGCGCTTGTAGCTCAGCTGGATAGAGCAACGGACTACGAATCCGTAGGTCGGGCGTTCGAATCGCTCCAGGCGCACCAAAATATCAGAGGGTTACGGTTTTTACCGTAGCCCTTTTTTGTTTTTGCAGCGGTTATTGAGTTAATTCAGATGTGGTGAACAAGCGCCGAGCGTATTTCTTCAGATCAATTTCAGTACGGTATCAATTTCCAGAATCGAGTTCGGATACTTTTTTTCCAGCGCTTCACGGAGCGATGTGCCGGTTGCACCATTTTTGATAATAGTGCTTCTGGTCGTTGCCGCATCAGCATAGTCGCAGATTGCAATCAGGGCGGCGATATCAAGGATTTTCTTCACCGTGTCGAGAGACAGGTCCTCGGGAAAGTCCTTGATGGATAGGCCATATCCGGACTTGCCGAGTGCGTGGTGGAACCCGGCAACCAGGCCGGTGAATAAATATTTACCTTTCAGTACCTCAAAACCAAGTCTTACGTGGTTTTTGACATCCGCATACTCTTCATCAGTGATTTCGTGTCCATCAAACAGATGACACGGGAGAGCGATCTTGCCTACGTCATGGAGTATTCCGGCGACATAGGCTGCACGGGCGTCAAGTTTGAGCTTTACTGCAGCTTTAGCCGCAAGAGTTGCAACCCGGACGGAGTGTTCCTTTACCCCGTCATGGCGCACCGTGGCAATCGCCAGATAGAAATCAACAACTGCCTGTAGTGAATGACGGCTCTCTTTTTCCATTCGAACACACCCTCCCCATTTACATTAACAACAGTAATGAAGACTCAAACCAAGTGTAGCGATATACCTTTGGCAGCAATATAATGGCCATATCTGGCATCAGATTTAAGAATGTGATTTGTAAGCCAGTTATTAAGAAAAGTCATAACTTCGAGCCAGAGAGACATCCTGTCACCATTGCAATCCTTCAACATCTCGGCAACTCGGCTTGAAAATCTATTGTGCTCTGCGCGGTGTTCGTCAAACATTGGGTACGACATCTCGCTCATCCAGTGCTCTTCAGCTGCAAAATGGTATGTGGCATAGTCAACCAGCTCATCAAGTATTTTATTGATACTATCAGAGCCTGCACCTGCAATAAAATCATCATATGCCTGGTTTAACAGGTCAACCAGATGATGGTGATGTTCATCAAACTGCTGCACTCCCAGAATAAAGTCCGCATTCCAAACAATAATCGGCATATATTGCTCCGCATAAAAAGTCACTATCAGCGAGCACATCATACAATGTTAAAGAAGGGAGTCAAGAAACAGTTGGTGTTTTGGAGAGACAATACACAAGACCTATGACTCACAGTTATGCCCGTGCTATTATAGAAGAAGGAGATTTCCGTATGGAAAACCAAACTCAGATCATCGAATCAAGCTCAGCGCAAAATAATTGCGGCAGCATGGCAACGAGCCACGCCGGGAAACCACCCTGCTGAGGACCGCCAACTTCCGCCGGTGGCGGAGGCATTGATGAAAAGGTTCCAGGATTTCAAGAGTGGTACATGACCAGTGTGGGCCAAATTCCCCGAATCGGAAGCAAGCTGTCATTTGAGGATGATGTCGGAGCCTGCAAAGCACGTTGGGGAATTGGACGAATGGACTACATCGTTCCACCAGGGCTTTATGCTATTGGACACCCGTCTGCGGAAGATCCTGTACTTGTCACTGCCAATTACAAGATGAGCTATGACATTGTACGGCAACAGATGGCAAATAGAAACGTGTGGCTCCTTGTTTTGGAGACATTTGGAATCAATGTGTGGTGTGCCGCGGGAAAAGGAACTTTTGGAACAATAGAGCTGATTGAAAGGATAGAACACTCCGAATTGGTGAAGCTCGTATCACATAGACAGTTGCTGTTACCAATTCTCGGGGCACCGGGAGTTGCAGCTCATGAGGTGAAAAAGAATACAAACTTTACTATCAGATATGCCACAATTCGTGCTCAAGACCTGCCAGAATATCTTGATAATGGTATGGTAACCACACGAGCCATGCGGGAGCTAACATTCTCCTTATGGGAACGCCTCATTCTTATCCCCATAGAACTTGTTGGAGCTTTGAAAGCAACCGCTGTTATAATGGCAATATTAGCATTGGTGCTATGTATCTTTGGTGGCATAGCTGCTGGTGTCGCAGCTGTTACTGGGTATCTTGGAGCCGTGCTAATCGGTGTCGTCATAGCCCCATTGCTTCTTCCCTGGCTGCCAGGTCGAAGTTTTTCTATCAAGGGTGCCATAGCAGGGATGGCGTGGGCGTTGGTTTTCTCGGTCTTTATCGGCAGAGCTGGATTTACAACTCCAGCTATACTTGCCGCCCTGCTGGGAATACCTGCCGTGAGCGCTTTTTACACTCTGAACTTTACCGGGTGCACAACATTCACATCACGTTCCGGTGTAAAAAAAGAGATGCGTCTTGCACTGCCTGTTATGGGCTGTGCAATTATTGCTTGTTTTCTATTGCTGATTGGAAGCAGGTTTCTGTAAGGGAAGACTGGAATGAAAGGTTTTACATATCTGCGAAAAGTGGCGACCCTGAAACTGGACCAAGGGAAGTGTATCGGCTGTGAACTGTGCACTGAAGTCTGCCCCCACCAGGTTTTCTCTATGGCCGATAAAATAGCCACAATTACAGATCTTGACGCCTGCATGGAGTGTGGAGCATGTTCTGTCAACTGCCCGGTTGCAGCTATTCAGGTTGATACCGGCGCAGGATGCGCCTCAGGTCTGATTAACGAATGGCTTAGAGAACACAATATTGGCGGTTCGATTGGAGATTGTTGTACCTGAATTCGGTGTGCCGGGACTCCACTTGGGAGGGTGGAGAACCGGAACAAACCTCCGAAAAACCCTTTGATGTTAATGCAGTTTGCAATAATTGTGATCACTGAATAAGGCTACTTTCCATAAGGAAAATTGATCTTTTTGATATTTGGTGTCCCAAAGCTCATGGCATTGAGTAGTGGGAAAGAGCCTAAGGTTTTCATAGTCGCAATTTATCATCTGTTTTCGTCAGAACTATGGTTTCCGGCAGACAAGAACCATCTTGTTGTGCGGTTGGAAAAAGGAAGACTGTATGCTTGTAACGGAAAAGCCGATTCTCTCCACGAGCTTCAGCAATTGCCGAAGAGTGAATATCTGCTTGTGGCGAAAAGGCAGGGGAGAATACAGGGACCCCAGTAATTGGGGATTTGTGCCACCTCTCAAGTGATATGACCATTCACTGATCCGGTAAAAAAGTGTATCTCTGCGGGGCGTGTCGAGAAAAAGCCAGCCCCCTGCTTTAATGACGTTATAGGCGTTCTGCAGGTTTTCTGCGGGAAAGTTGACATGCTCTAAAACATCCCAGAGGGTAACGACATC
>JAQUCQ010000262.1 GCA_028686145.1 Desulfuromonadaceae bacterium
TTTTGCCTGCACAAATTCAGGCATGTCTGGAAAGGTCCGTCACAATCAGATTCGCAATCGGCCAGAGCAACACCCGCCATCACCAACCCTAACACCATTGCCCAAATTAACTGTTTCATACTCTCCTCCTTTATTTCTTTGTGTTGATGTTTCGTCTTACTCCTCGCATACCTTTTTGCATGCTTCCAGCAGTTTTTTGCTTGATCATTTAATGCGTTTCCACACAAATTCAGTTATCATTTCAGGAGACAGGATGCCATCATGATCTTTGTACGGCGCTATGCGGAGCGTTCCTTTGAGCGTGTCCTTCGCTGTCATGGTCAGAGACAAACGTGCGGCTGCCGGGCAACAGTTCAATTGCACGGATTTGTCACAGTAGGAATAATATGTATGCGGTATAACAAGCGACGTGCCATCCCACTCCATTTTCCCGAACCAGGGACCGCAGTGTAATCTTTGCTCCTCGGTTACCGGATACTCCCTTAACCCACCCTCGACTTTTCCATTGCTGTTCCTGATTTCAATCCGGTAAAAAAGTCCGGGCCCCTCGTTAGTCTCACCATTGACCCACCAGGTGCCGACCAGACTGTTCGGGTCCTTCCAGTCCTTCTCCGTTTTTTCCTTCCTGTATTCGATCTTGTTGATGAGCTGCTTCACCTCTTGGGCATTCCTGGCGTTTGGAGCCAGTTGAAGATAGCGAGAGAGATTTTTCAGCGCATCATCAAACCGTTCCATCCGGTCCTGCACCACCCCCAGGTTGTAATAGGGATCTGCCCAGTCGGGGACCAGTTCTATGGCTTTCTGAAGCTCCCTCACCGTGTCTTCAAGGTCAGCAGGCGACTTCGCCATCTCCAGGGCCGCCTGGCTGCGGTCCATGTGACGTCGGGCCGCGTCAGGCACCGCTTGGGCGCTTACAAGATGGGGCGTTACGGTGAGACAGCATAGCGATACGACAAGAATCCATCGCGTTATCCGCATACTAATCCTCCAGGAATTTCAGGCAAATCCAGTCTAATTGCACCTGAAGTAGCTGCCGCCGCAGGCAGCGCTGGCAGTGCTGGCGTCAGAGCTGCTCTTGTAGCATTTGCAGTCACAGCTGGTCGAATAGAAATACCCCCATTCGCAACAGTATTCGCCGCACGTGGTGTTGGGGTTATTGCAATATACCTTGCCAGGACAGGGGTTGTTTTCCGCTGCGACGATGAAGGGTTTGACGGCGTTGGCATCGCCGCAGGATAGCGGGGCTACGGATAGAACGTTTTCGGCCGGTGAGGGCCCACTCTCTTCGGCCATAACGGCCGCGGCCTCTACAAAGGTGACAATAGCTATGATGCACAACGTTCTAACGACTGTTTTCATGCGTACCTCCTTTTTAATTAAAGCCCGTCTTCCTTGAGCATATTGCCAAGGCTTTCTGCATAGTACGATAAAGTAAATTGAAAAATTCGGCTGGTCTTCGTCCCAATTGTCCAATAGAGACTGTCAATAGTATCAGCCCTTATGTGATAAATGTCCGATGATGCACTATCGCGAAAATTCCAGGAAGTATTATATGGCATTGTTGGGTGTCCGGGGCTGTCACTCTGATAAGATTCACGCTTGTCGGGAATGCCATATTTTTCAGTCAACAGAGAAATAAAATGATTTGACGCAGCAACAACCGGCTGATAGTCGTTTAATCGAACTACTGTGACTAGACCATAATAGAAAGAATTCCCTTTGAAACTGAATTGCAAATAACACATTGTATTCACAAAAGAGCCGTAAAATACAAGACCAGGAGATGGTTCGTTAGTAAAGGGTAAAACATTTTCCTGCTTAAATCCTTTCTCAATCATGATCTTCTTTACCTGCTCTCTGGTTGCGCCCCAAGGTACACCGGCGAGTCCGTCAGGCACCGGGCCTGCCAAACCTGCAGACTGCACCACGAGTAGAAGGCATAGTGCCATAAGAGTGGGAAGAACCAGTCTATACATCAGTTTATGCATATAGCCTCCGGATATACATGGTATTTTGCGCCTCATGC
Organism: Desulfuromonadaceae bacterium; assembly: GCA_028686145.1. GTDB lineage: Bacteria > Desulfobacterota > Desulfuromonadia > Geobacterales > Pseudopelobacteraceae > JACRCG01. The sequence goes on from JAQUCQ010000262.1 coordinate 2,027, forward strand.
CCAACTAGAACAAAAAAAGAGAGTTGGGCGGCCTTTGTCTTTGACTATTCCCGCTCGATGTTCCTGTTCAATATTTACCCTGCACTATCGAAATGACACGTTCAGGGACGAAGTACTTCTCGTAAAGATTCTTGTTCATGGTATCGACAGGATAGACGCTATCGCCAATTCTCACACTGATGTACTTCGCTCCATGTGGCGAGGCATTGAAGTACCCTTCAGAGGTCAATATAACCCATTCGCCGTCAGAGAAACTGATGAGCTGGGCACGCTCTTTTCCCGTGGCAATGTCCCAGAGGCGAGCAGTGCCATCGTCGCTCCCCGACAGAGCAGAGTTGCCATTAGGAGAAAAGGCCACCGAGTTGACAGTCCCCATATGCCCCTTGAAGGTCTTCAGTAGCTTGCCTGACGGGATATCCCAGAGTTTTACCGTTCCAGCGTTATCGCCCGACAAGGCTAACTTCCCATCCAATGAAACGTCAACAGAGTAAACCGCATGAGAATCCTCACCTGGAAATTTTCTTACAACTTCACCAGTGCCGAGATTCCAGTACTTCAGGTCATAATATGATGCGGCAAGAACATGTTTACTGTCGGGAGTAAAGGCAAACGACATGACATTGCCTGATTGTTCTTTAAGGATCTGTACCGCACCTTTGGCTCTGTCATAGAGTATGGCTGGTTCTGCTGCAAAACCGGTCAGAACCAGGTAATTGTTGTCAGGTGAAAATCTGGCTACGGCAAGGTCATAATCACCGGACAACGTAAATGAAAAAATTTCCTGCTTTCCAGCTATGTCAAAGATCATGAATTCGGCACGTTTGTCTTTTTTGACAAGCGCATATCTGCCGTCGTCTGAAACAGTGGTTAACGCAGCTGAAAAACGTGAAGGGAGTCTGACGGTTTTGCCGGTTCTACCATGAACCAGTACCTTTTTATTCTTTTTTTCCTTGAAGAATGATGCTCCGATACCATTATAACTTCCTGCAAATACGGCCTTTTGGGTTGCATGGGACAGGTCGAATTCAGCCATTGAATTCCAGGATGCAGAATAAATTTTTTCACCATCAGGTGAAAAGCGTACAAACTTGATTTCGTCACCTTTCGTATTAATTTTCATGATATTTTCTACGGCAGCTGTCTCGGGTTGCTGTATTTCGACGTCAGCGGCTTTTTTAGTATTACATGCCGTGTTGATCAACAATAGAGCAACAACCCAACACGAGACCGCTAACAAGCGGAATGAATTCCGAAATATATTCATGTTTTCCCCTTCTGAATTTCGTATTTCAAACTACCCTCACTCTGCCTGAAAAGTGCCCTCAAATCAGCCTCATACGCCTTGTCGCCCAAACACTAAATCAGTTAACCAAAGGCGTAATATGCAACCCTTATCTCGGAGCGAATCCCCTCAACGGATTCAGGGCCAAACACCACAGCATCTAAAACGTCCTTCTCCTCAGGGGAGAGTCCCATGGCAAGTTCGTAGAGTTATTCAATGGCAGTGCGGTGTAAGGTTGCTCCAGTGAGCGTCTGCCACCGTGGCTATCTGCCGGGGGTACATACCATGTACTTACGAATGGATGCAATTGGCGTATTTTCGTCGATTTGTTTACTGTCAGAGGTAATCTGACATTTTAAGGTAAGTGATTCTCGTGGATAGCCAACGCCTCGATCCATATAGCCAAGAAACATATCACCCCCTGCGGATATACATAGTTGATAGATGTAAAAGGGATCACCAATTAAGGTTCGGAAGAATCGGAAGGTTTTGTCTCCCTCCAGATCAAAATTTCCGCTACTATCTGTCTTGGAGACAATTACGGCATTACTGCACGACCAGTCAATGTTTCCGTCAACTGAGACCCGTAAAATCGCCTCACCCAGTGGGGCATCGTTTCTAGTAAGAGTCCCGGATACGTGAGGCCGTTGTGTTTCAAAATGAGGAAGAGGCACACATCCCGAACAAAGCAACGAAAATACGATCAGAATCATTTTCCCATTATCCCTGTCCCGGTACCATTTCTCAGTATGAGCTTCTCCTCTCTTCATCTGGTTCGCTCCTCCTGCACAAATTGGGATTCCCACCCGTATCCTGCGTCCGGTCCGTATGAGTGAATGAGCAATTCACTTGCTGTTGGGCTTAACCGAGCAGTCGTGTGAGTTGATCGGCAAATAATGTGATAACGCCGAACATCAGGTGCATCGTTACCTTTGTTGCTCCACGAACCATAACATTGTTGGCGCCAAAGTCCTCCTTGAGGCGGCTGTTCGCCCGCTCTGCAACGGAGCGCTCTTTGTAGCGCTCTGCTTCGTGGGGTGCCATAGGGACAACCGCTTTGCCTCGGGCGTTTTTGTCAATGATCGGTACATGATTGAATTCCCTGCTGATCTCATTGATCCGTGCTGCATCATAGGCGGCATCCATCAGATCGTAAAGATAGTCACCTTGCCGCTGGTCAGCTTTATGAGCGGTATGGCAACCTGGCTGTCGTGTAATGAAGCCGAGGTAACAAGAGCACTGATCGGCAAGCCGATATCGGTTATGTCCAGATGCAGCTTAAAACCATTCCAGCTGGTTTTGCTCTAATTGCACCTGAAGTACCTCCTTTGTTGGTGCTCCCCAAATCTAATCATTGAAGTTCAGCCTTGTTTTGATGACCCGTTTCCCGTCATGTTCAATTTCACAGCTATACCTTCCCATGACACCAGTGGCAGTGACATAGGCTTTGTGGTCTAAGGAGGAATAGTTCAGGAAATGGAAACCGGACTGTCTCGCCTTTTCTTGTGCATCCACCAGCGAGGTCCCGGCAGTCGTCTCGCGACAGTAGCGAGCCAGGCTCTTTTTGGTCTGATACCAGGTTGCAAAACT
>JAQUCQ010000263.1 GCA_028686145.1 Desulfuromonadaceae bacterium
TTGTACCGGTATCTTTCGGCTGGGGGGCTGTCAAGCGCGCAACGACACCCTCATCAACCTGCGATGTAGCCGTTTTTGCGTCAACACCAATTTCTTTTAGTCTGGCGATCGCATCCTTGGGCTCGACACCCAACGTTTTCGCCAAACTACCCACACTAATTTTACCCATATCCTTTATACCTCCCCCAGGAAGTTTTTGTATCTGTCAATTGCCTTCACCAACTGCGCAACAAAACCGCCTGATGCTACGGCAATCGCGCTTCTGGGTGCTTTACCTAATATTGCCCCAAAATCATTTTTTGTAATAACCGTTCGATACTGGACATGATGTGATGCCGCAGCATGTAAAATTTTGCTTCCAATCGCTTCCGATACATCCATTGCAACAATTACGAGGCCCGGCTTTTTCTTGCCCCGCAATGCATCAATCACCATGGATCCACCACCGGTTATAAAGCCCGCTTTATTGGCCAGTCCGATCAACCCTAAAATTCGATCAAGCAATTGCTTACTTACGTATTCTATGAGCTGTTCCGCCGGCATGACCGTCACATCGTGCTTAAAGGAACGTTTGAATTGTCGCTGTTCAATTGCAGCAGCAAGGCACCGCTTATCAATGCAGGTATATGCTCCTCTGCCGGGAAGGCAGCTTTCCAGATCAGGCAGGATTTCCATTTCAGGTGTCTGGACAAACCTGAGTAAAAGGTTCTTGTCCTTGCTTGTCCGGCACCCGAGACAACTGCGCTGGGGGACTTCTGCATTCCCTTTACGGGCCATATTCTCTATTACTCGTCGACTGCGTCGGCACCAGTATCGGCAACAGCAGCATCCTGCTCCAAAACGGGGGCCTCTTCAGATTTGCCAGCTTCATCAGCATCGGTACCATCAAATGATGAAAATTCCTGACTTTCCTCGGGTTCGGCAACTTTTGACTCGCTCTTGATATCAATCCGGCACCCGGTCAGACGAGCAGCCAGACTGACATTCTGACCACGCTTGCCAATAGCAAGGGAAAGCTGATCATCTGCAACAATAATTTCAAGGGCGCGTTTTTCTTCGTCCACGAAGACTTTGGAAACCTGTGCCGGTGACAGCGCATTACAGGCAAAACGGGCAATATCTTCAGACCAGGGGACAATATCGATTTTTTCTCCCCGCAGCTCAGAAACCACATTCTGAACACGGGCACCGCGCATGCCGACACAGGCACCAACCGGGTCTACATCACGATCATTTGATGAAACCGCAATTTTAGCACGACTGCCGGCATCACGCACTATGGCATTAATTTCAACGATTCCTTCGGCAATTTCCGGCACTTCGGCCTCAAACAGTTTGGCAAGCATGCTTGGATGTGTCCGGGAGAGCATAATTTGCGGTCCCTTGGTGGTCATGCGGATGTCGGTAATAATCGCACGGATACGATCTCCGGGGCGATATACTTCACGCGGCATCTGTTCTTTGGCAGGCAATACAGCTTCTGCACGTCCCAGATCGATAAGCAGCTCTCCCTTTTCAAAACGACGCACCATACCAGTAATGACTTCCCAGATTCGATCACTGTATTCGTTATAAATTGTTTCCCGCTCGGCATCACGTACTTTTTGAATAATTACCTGTTTCGCTGTTTGAGCCGCAATACGGCTAAACCCGCTGGAATCCAGCTTTTCGCCCAAAGAATCGCCGATTTCAGCTTCGGGATCTATCTCATGAGCTTCATCAAGACCAATTTCTTTATAAGAATCCTCTACATCTTCCACAACTGTGACAAACTCGAAGAGTTCAACCTCTCCACTTTCATGATTGTAATGTGCTTCAAGTTCACGGGTATTGCGATATTTTTTATTAGCAGCCGTCAAAACAGCCTGTTCCATAGCTTCCAGAACAATCTGCCGGTCAATACCCTTCTCTTTTACAAGTTGGTCGATAGCGTGCTTAAGATTAATAGTTGTATCCACGTTTACTTCTCCTTGCTGGCATATATGGGTATTTCGGATCAGAGTTCGAATTCAAGATTCGCCTTGGCAACTTGCTCAATCGGGATTGAAGCGGTCTGCCCCTCAGTGAGCGTCATTTTGACGACACCATCTACAAGTCCTGTAAGCTTTCCCAGAAATGTTTTACGCTTGTTGCCACTATCATCAAGAAATGGTTGATAGGTGCGAACTTTAATAAGACGACCGACAAAACGGTCGTAATCAGATTGTTTTTTAAGCGGTCGGTCAAGCCCCGGGGATGATACTTCCAAGCTATAATTAACTGCTATAACATCTTCAACATCGAGGATTAGCGATAGTTCCCGACTGAATTGAGCGCAGTCATCAAGCATCACACCGCCTTCTTTATCAATAAAGAGACGCAGCACCGCATCAGGGCCGACTCTTCCAAACTCGATATCAACAAGCTCAAGCCCCATTGATTCCAATATCGGCTGAGCAAGACTGCTGACAACTGTACATGTATCTTCTTTTTGAGCAGCCATACCAATCCCGTTTGGACAAAAAAAAGTGAGCCTTGCGAGCTCACGTACCGAGTGAACATAAATTGTTGTTATACCTACCATGCTGACACAGTAAATGCAAGCATATTTTTACTTTTAAACTGTTATTTTATGCAGACTCTGCGTACTTCATGAATGTCTGTAAAACCATGGAGTACCTTAAAAATGCCATCCTGTTTAAGCGTGGTCATACCATCGCAAACTGCCTGTTCGCGAACCTTATCCGTATCAGCCCGACGCTTGATAAGACCTCTAATAACATCAGTGCATTCAAGGGCTTCATGAATGCCAAGACGGCCGCGATAGCCTGTATGGCCACAATTATCACACCCGACGGCATGAAACATGACAACATCCGCAATACTCAATCCAGTAGTGGCAAATTCATCTCTGCCGTATTCATCAACTAAATCCTCATATTCCGCTTCGGACGGATGATAGCTTTCCTTGCAATCATTGCAAAGTCGTCGCGCCAGTCTTTGCGCCAGAACACAAACCAGGGAATCAGAAAAACTGTACGGATCAAGGCCCATTTCAAGAAGACGCGTAACCGTTTCCGGCGCTGAATTCGTATGCAGTGTTGAAAAGACCAAGTGCCCGGTCAATGACGCTTCAATGGCCATGCTGGCGGTTTCCTCGTCGCGCATTTCTCCAATCATAATAATATCTGGATCAAGCCGGAGAAATGACCGGAGCGCTGCGGCAAAAGTAAAACCGATACGAGGATTAACCTGAACCTGCCGAAGACCGGCTTGAGTTATTTCTACCGGGTCTTCTGCCGTCCATATTTTACGATTTGTCTGATTGATCAGTGCAAGCCCGGAATGAAGAGTGGTTGTCTTACCTGAACCGGTCGGCCCGACAACCAATACCAATCCATGAGGGCGTGACAGAGATTCTTTAAAAATGTTCAAATTGCGTTCTGTCAGACCAAGTTCGTCAAAGCTGATTGGATCACCGTTTGTCAGAACGCGAATAACAACATCCTCAAGTCCGCCGACCGTGGGCATGGTTGCGACACGCAGTTCAACATCAAGCGGCCCGAATTTTTTAAACTCTATCTTTCCGTCCTGTGGTCTTCTTCGTTCTGCAATATCCAGATCGCCCATTATCTTGATGCGTGAAGGAAGTGCAAATTTATATTTATAGGGAATCTTTTGATAAATTGAACACTGGCCGTCAACCCTGATACGGACTATGACATCTTTTTTACCCGGGTATGGTTCTATATGGATATCAGAGGCTTTATTCATGTAAGCATCATAAATGATCTTATTGACCAATTTGACGATAACACTGTCTTTTTCAGTAACTTTCTTGGTTTCTTCTTCAACATCCGGTTCATCAGCAGCCGAGCTTTTACTCAGCAGATCAACAATACTGTCTGGTACCAAGTCAAGATTCACCTCGTCTTGAGCGGTAACAGTGCTTACTACGTCAATATTATATAACCGCTTGAGAGACTTGGAGATGTTCGTCTCCGTAGCGATTGCTGAAATGATTTTGAGCCGGATACTGTCTTCCAGTTCACGAAGATCATGTGATTTGAGTGGCTGAGCCATAGCAAGCGTAAGCGTATTACCTATTTTGGAAATGGGGGCAATACGCTGTTTTTGGGCATAAACAGCACTTATATATTGGGAGAGGGAACGATCAAGGTCAGTTACGTTGATCTGGACATACGGCATGTCATACTGACTGGCGACAGCTTTTGAAAGGCCTTCTTCGTCAACATAGTTCAACTTCAACAGCGCTTTTTCAAGAGATATATTGTTCTGCTTGCCGACTTCACGGGCATGGGAAATCTTCTGCTGGTCTATGAGGCCACTCGTCAGCAGTATGTCGACCAGCTTACGACGCTTGTTCTTCTGGTCCAGCACAACACCGAGATCACTTTCTTTTATAAAGCCGAGCTTGCAAAGCAGCTGCCCAACCGGTTGATCCGGAAAAAGCTTCTGAAGATCTAGGGCCTCAAGCAGATGCTCTTGCGTAATCAGTTTTTGGTCTACAAGCAGTTCTCCAACTTTTTTCACATTCATATCCCGTGTGCTCCCGGAGCAGAAAAAAGCTCGTCCTTAGTTTAATAAGGTACGAGCGTTATAACAGATTGATTGATAAAGTAAACCGGTTTCACTGACTATCAATTGCAAATCCATTTTCAATAAAAAGATCCTTTACGATGCGATCCATGGGGCGATCTGTCAAAAATATACCACCGCCGGGAAGCAGAGGATCATCCAGCTTGAAACCTGACATTTGCAGCGAATACCCCGCCGCTTTATCCTGCAGTAACGTCTGTTGAGCAAAAACTCCTTTTATCTTCATTCGGGAGATTATTTTTTCCGACATCTTACGGAAATTATCCTGAGGCTCCATAATGATAACGTTGTAGCCCT
>JAQUCQ010000264.1 GCA_028686145.1 Desulfuromonadaceae bacterium
GGCCGTGATTGGTTCCAGCGCTCTCTGAAAGAGGGATTGACAGTTTTTCGTGATCAGGAATTTTCCTCCGACATGCAGTCGCGTGGAGTGAAGCGGATTGCAGATGTGCGCAACCTGCGGACATCACAGTTTGCCGAAGATGGCGGGCCGATGGCTCATCCGGTACGCCCCGATTCGTACATCGAGATTAATAATTTCTACACTGCTACCGTATATAACAAGGGGGCCGAGCTCGTTCGGATGCAGCATACAATGCTCGGAGCGGAACAATTTCACCGTGGAATGGATCTCTATTTTGACCGCTTTGACGGGCAAGCGGTTACGGTCGATGATTTTGTACAGACCATGGCCGAAGCCGGTAAACTCGATCTCGACCAGTTTGCCCTCTGGTACAGCCAGGCTGGAACTCCACAGCTCAGCGCCGGTGGCTTCTATAATGCCGCTGACAAAACTTTTACTTTGACGGTCAGCCAGAGTTGTCCGGCAACCCCCGGCCAGTCCGACAAAAAGGCCCTGCATATTCCATTGTCACTCGGTCTGCTTGATAAGAACGGAGAACAACTTCCGCTGGTTCTGGCCGGCGAAGAAGGCCGGAAGGATGTCTCCCGGGTACTTCATCTCCGTTCGGCCGAGGCTTCGTTTTGTTTTACCGGGTTGGATGAGGAACCTGTTCCGGCGCTGCTGCGTGGCTTTTCAGCACCGGTCAAGCTTGACTATCCCTATCGGCATGAGCATTTAGCCCTGCTGATGGCCCATGAATCAGACCCGTTCTGCCGCTGGGAGGCGGGGCAACAGATGGCGGCGAAGATCATTATCAGGCTGGTAGCCGACTGGCAGAACGGTGTCGAACTGGTACTTGATTCGGATTTTATCTCCGCATTCAGGTTAACGCTTACAAGCAGCCACCCGGATCACGCCTTTCTTGCCGAGACGTTGACGTTGCCCACTGAAAAATATCTTGCCGAACTGGTGTCGGTTATCGATCCGGCTGCTATCCATGCGGCACGCCAGTTCGTCATCCGCACTCTCGCAACCACCTGCCGGGATGAATTTCTTGCGGTGCGTACGCGCAATATGAACGAGCAACCCTACTCCCCGGATGATGGCCTCTCCGGTGCGCGGCGTCTTGCCAACCTCTGTCTTGCCTACCTGATGAGCAGCGGCTGCCAGAGCGAGATCGACCTCTGCATCGAACAATATCGGCGGGCAGACAATATGACTGACACTATCGATGCACTAACACCGCTTGTCTCTTGCGATTGTCCGGAACGTCGCGAGGTTTTGGATGATTTCTATCGCCGTTGGCAGGGTGATCGCTTGGTCGTTGATAAATGGTTTTCGCTCCAGGCTTCCTCAATACTTCCGAAAACGGTGGATGAATTGCAGACTTTGTTGAGCCATCCAGCCTTCGAACTGACCAACCCAAATCGTTTTCGTTCTCTGGTCGGGGTGTTCAGCCAGAGGAATCAGGTGCGTTTTCATGATCCTGATGGTGCTGGGTACCGTTTTCTCGTGGATCAGCTGCTGCGGCTGATTCCAGTTAATCCGCAGGTGTCAGCCAGATTGCTGGCGCCGCTGACTACCTGGCGCCGCTTTGAAGAGACCCGTCGCGTCCAGATGCAGCAGCAGCTGCAGCGGGTCCAGGCTGTTCCCGATCTGCCGCGCGATGTGTATGAAGTCGTGACCAAGAGCTTGAAGGGTGAGGTGTTATGAAGTCATATCGCAAGGAATTATGGTTTGAGACAAGTCACCGTCGGGAACTGATCAATATCACACAGAATATTGAAGATTGTTTGCGGGACAGCGATATTTCTGACGGGATTTTGCTTTGCAATGCCATGCATATTACTGCCAGCGTGTTTATAAACGATGATGACTCCGGCTTACACCAGGATTTTGAAGTATGGCTTGAAGGGTTGGCTCCGGAAAAGCCCTACTCCCGCTATCATCACAACGGTTATGAAGATAATGCGGACGCCCATCTCAAAAGAACCATCATGGGCCGTGAAGTTGTCGTGGCGGTAACTGCCGGAAAGCTTGACTTGGGACCATGGGAGCAGATTTTTTACGGGGAATTTGATGGCAAGCGGCGTAAACGGGTATTGGTGAAGATTATTGGAGGGTAGGGTTGGTTTGTGAGATCGTTGTCGGCAGATGACGTGGTTGCAGACGTAAAAAGGCCGCGGAGCTTAAGCCCGCGGCCTTTTGTTTTGCTTTTGGAATAAGGTCTACTTCTTAGACTACTTCCGTGCAGTCTTCGCGAAACGACCGCCGATTCTCATCGGATCACCCTTGTAGCCGAGAGCCTTCCAATCCATCCGGCCAGCGCCCATGTGGCATTCGCCGCACGCCAGAGCATCTTCTCTCGGAGCTACCTGATGAGTGTCCAGGATATAGTTGGCGGTTTTTACGAACTGATACTTTCCGCTGTACGGCAGCCCTGAACCTTCAGCGCCCAGCTTGAGAGCTTTATCCCAGTTGTAGTCTACCCAAAGTGACTTGTACTGTTGGAAAATGCTCAGGTATTTGAATTTGGAATCCATCGGTTGCTTGCCGGTAAAGACTTTGAACGGATAAATTTTGGCATGTTTATCTTTTACGCTACCGACCGGGCGAGAGATAAACACCACGCTTTTCGGATCTTTGATTTTTTGTCCAACCATGTAACGGTCGATCTGGCCGTTGTACCAGGCGTAAGTCGGAACAACATCTTTACCCCAGGTGAAGGTACCCTCGGACTTGCGGAAAACTTCCAGGCCATCTTTTTTCTCCGGCTCGATGTTCTTGCCGACGTTTGTGTAATCCCAGCTCATTCTGACCGCCTGTCCCCTGGCAAAGGTTGGGATGTGGCAGGTCTGGCAGGCCACCGTGGCGATGTGACGGTTCAAGATGGCGCCGTTCTTGGATTTCTGGTGTGGAGCATTTTTTCCGCTGTGGCAATCCACACAGAAAGCTCGGCCGTCGTAGGTTGCCATCATGGTCGATGCACCAGAAATCCGGTGATCTTTGGTCTTGTGGCAGGTCTGGCAGCTCATGTTTTGGCCACCGGTTGCAGTTGATCCCATGTGGACGTCAAGGGACTTTGCAGGGGTGATCAGGGTGGTATCAAGTTCGCCGTGTTTGACTGCATCGCCACCGCCACCTTTAAAGTGGCAGGTGCCGCAGTTTGCACGAGTCGGCATGCCAACGCTCTTGGCGGCAATCTCCAGATCGGTAAATCCATCGATATCCGTGGCGTTATCGCGGATGTAGTCACCTTTTTGGGCATGGCAGACAAGACAATCAATCTTGGTCTTGTCGGTGAAGTCGAATTTGGTCGTGGTCCATCCGTAGCCGGCGTGACATTTGGCGCAGGCTTCATGCACCATACCGTTTTTACCACCTTGCACCGAAACACAGAAGTTGTTGAGCATGTTGGCCTTGCCGTATTCCTTGTTGCTCTTCTCAAGTCCCTTGACATGCCCTTTTGTTGGGCCTTTCCATCTCCAGTGAGGGGTTTTGATAAAGTCGGATGCCTGTTTGTCGTGGCATTCCAGGCACGCCTTGGTAACGCTGGGTCCATCCGTGAATGGTCCTTTGACGAACTCGGAATGGTCTACTGCCGCCATCCCCTGACCGGTTGTTGCAAACAATGCTACTCCAGCCAAAAAAATCATGAAACCTGCTTTCATACTTCCTCCCATTGCGGAATATTGTCTTTTCGATGTGTGGTCGTAAAGACGGTTTGATTTTCTCCAGATACAACAAAGAACCAGCAAAAACAATATTAATATGATTTTTAAATGAAATAATTAATATAAAAAACCATTTGTGTTACAAATAATACTTATGTAAAAATATTTGTATACCCAGTTGGTGTTGAAAATCAAGTTATTTTATTATAATAATATATAGAACATTGGATGCTTGTAGATGTCTTAGGTGTTTTGTCGTGTTCACCACTATAGTGCAAGTTACCGGAAAAAATCTGACCGTTAGTTAGGATGAATAACAACAGTGTGGTTTTACGGTTTAAAATTCTGCATAATGCCTACTGTATGACGAAGTTGATCCATATAAACGCGGAGGTGAATCATGAGAATAGGTTTTGTCGGACTTGGCATTATGGGCAGTGCAATGGCTGAAAACCTGATAAAAACAGGTTTTCATGTGACGGTATGGAACAGGTCGGCAGAAAAATGTACTCTGCTGGTCGAGAAAGGAGCGCGGGTGGCCGGTTCACCCCGGGCAGTTGCAGAGTGCTCTGATGTTGTGATCGCTATGATGGCAAACCCTCGCGCCGTTGAGTCGGTTCGGGACGGAGCAGAAGGGATAATTGCCGGCCTGAAACCGGGCAGCGGGTATCTGGATATGTCGACAGTGGATGCAGAAACCTCAATTGAGTCCGCCCGGCTTGCACACGACAAAGGAGCGTTATTTCTGGAAGCACCTGTCGCCGGAAGCCGAAAGCCTGCTGAGGATGCCACTCTGACCATCATGGCAGCTGGAAACAGAGCACTGTATGATATGTCTTTGCCCGCTTTGGAAAAGATGGGGAAGAAGATCCTGTTTCTTGGCGATGTGGGGAATGCAGCCCGCATGAAGCTTGCCAATAATCTGGTGATGTCCGGTGTGCTGACAGCACTGTGCGAAGGGATTGCATTGGCTGCAGGGAGCGGACTTGACACAGCCCAGTTTCTGGAAGTTCTGGACTCTGGAGCTGTAGCCAACCCGATGTTTCGCTTAAAAGGACCTCTAATTGCCGCCAACAAGGAATTTCCAACAGCCTTTCCGCTCAAGCATATGCAGAAAGACCTGCGATTGGCACTCCGATTGGCGGAAGAGGTTGGTCAGCCACTATTTGCGACGGCTACGGTGAACGAACTGTACAAAAAGGCCCTGGCCGATGGGTTT
>JAQUCQ010000265.1 GCA_028686145.1 Desulfuromonadaceae bacterium
GTGTGGGGGCAGGGTAGTGACGGAATGGGGCGGGGCAAGGGAGGTTATGCTGCCACAGTCGACGGTACGCGAATTTCTCTTGAAGAGTACAGGAACGCGTATCCGCGTGTCAAAAGCATGTATCAGCAGATTTACGGCCAGTCGATTCCCCCCGAGATGGAGAAAATGCTCGGATTGAAGAAGGTTGCCCTCGATGGTTTGATTGATAACCTGCTGGCTATGAAGGAGGCGAAGTCACTTGGTATCAAGGTTTCAAAAGATGACGTAGCCAACTCAATTGAAGCCATGCCGATGTTTCAGAAAGACGGAAAATTCAATTTTGACCAGTATCAACAGATTTTACGTTCAAACCGTATGACTGCCAAGGACTTCGAAGAAGGACAGGAAGCGGAAGTTCTGCTCAATAAAGTCCACCAAATGATCAAGGATAAGGTTGTTGTTACAGATGCGGACGCTCTGGCACAATACAAAAAGGAAAATGACAAGCTTGAGCTTGAGTATGTATCGTATGCTCCTTCTGATGTGGCTGCGGCGGTGAAGCTGACCGAGGCGGAACTGACCGATTATCTACAGAAGAATTCCAGTGATTTTAAAACCCCTGAAAAAGTAGCACTTTCATATATCCTGCTTGATCCGGCCGCGCAGGCGGCAAAAACAACGGTGTCGGAAGAGGAAATTCAAACTTTTTATCAGAAGAACATCGACCGTTGGCAGGGAAAAGACGGCATCCTTCCTTTGGCTGAAGTGAAGGAAAAGGTTAAGGCTGCGGCAATCAAGCAGAAGGCGTCCACACAGGCTTTTGACCAGGCTGCCGATGCACTGTATAAAAACATCAAGTCGGGCGACTTGAACCTCGTTGCGGGTGTTTTGAAGCTAAAGGTTCAGGATACGGCCCTGTTTTCTGCAAATGCTCCTGCTACTCCGCTGGTTGGAGAAACGGCAGTGATAAAGAAAGCTTTTGAACTGAAGCAGGGAGACCTTGGCGGACCGATTGAAACCGCAAAAGGAATCTATATAATCAAAGTCAAAGAGCATAAAGCTGCAGTTGTACCGCCGCTGGCTGAAATACGGGGAGCCGTTGAAGCAAAGGCAAAGGCGGCCAAAGCAATCGAGCTGGCGCAGAAAAAAGCGGAAGTTGCCGCAAAACAGCTATCGACCAATGCACAGATTAAAACACAATCTACCGGGAGCTTTGGATTCTCCGCCAAGGGGGATATTCCTACTATCGGCGTCTCTCCCGAAATAATGGAAGCAGTGTTCAAACTTTCCGCGGGACAGGCTCCTGCCACCCCGTTCAAGGTCGGCAACCGCTGGTATGCTGTTCGGGTGAAGATCCGTACGGAAGCGCCGAAAGCCAAATTCGAAGCAGTCAAGGAAGAGTTGAAGAAGAAGATGCTTCCCAAAAAACAGGAAGAAGCGTTGAGGGACTGGATGAAAGGGCTGCGGGAAAAAGCTAAGATCGAGATTAACCAGGCGCTGATCGCCGAAAAATAGGAGACAGATATGTCAAAACTTGTTATGCAGACCGACTTTCCCGGCTTAAATCTGATAGCTCGCGGTAAAGTACGTGATATTTATGATCTTGGCGAGACGCTGTTGTTGGTCACGTCCGATAGAATCTCGGCATTTGATGTGATTATGAATGAGCCGATCCCTGACAAAGGGTTCGTGCTGACCCAGATTTCGGCTTTCTGGTTTCGCCAGATGGAGGATATTGTCCCGAATCACATAATTTCCATCGATGTGGCCGATTATCCTGCCGAATGCCAGCCGTACGCTGAAATCCTTGAAGGGCGATCGATGCTGGTCAAAAAAGCACAGCCCCTGCCGGTCGAATGTATCGTGCGCGGATACGTTTCCGGATCGGGATGGAAAGACTACAAGGCTACCGGCGCAATCAGCGGGATTAAGCTGCCTGCAGGTCTGAAAGAATCGGATCGTCTGCCGGAAGCCATTTTCACTCCTTCTACGAAGGCTGATCTCGGCGCTCATGATGAAACCATCACCTTTGAAAAGATGGTTGAAATCTGCGGCCGTGACCTGGCAGAAAAGGCCCGTGAATATACCATCAAAATTTACAGCCGTGCGCGTGATCTGGCTGATAAGAAAGGCATTATTATCGCCGATACCAAGTTTGAGTTTGGTGTGTATGACGGTGAGCTTATTATCATTGATGAATGCATGACCCCTGATTCAAGCCGGTTCTGGCTCAAAGAAGCATACCAGCCGGGCGGCCCGCAGCCAAGTTTTGATAAACAGTTCTTGCGGGATTACCTTGAAACTCTTGATTGGGGGAAGTGCGCTCCTGCGCCGGTCCTGCCGCAGGAAATCCTGGATAAGACAGCGGATAAATACCGGGAAGCGCTGCAGAAGATTGCCGGAATAACAGTATAAGGCACCTGTACGAATAATTACCTATTATACGAATGCAAGAGGCGGACAGCTGCTGTTCCGCCTCTTTTTATTGCTCTGTATCTTGACAACAGGTGATTGTACTGTAATCTACCGGTAATGCGAAACCCATACCACGTCATTCAGGAGAATCCGAAATGAAGCTTGAAGAAATTAAGGAAATTGCAAAGCAGCATAATATAAAAGCCGGCAAATTGAAAAAAGCAGAATTGGTAAGAGCCATACAGGCGGCTGAAGGAAACGAAGTCTGTTTTGAGAGCGGCAGGGTAAATGAATGTGGACAGGAAGGATGTCTCTGGCGCGCAGACTGTAAATAAAGAGAAAAGAATCGTGCCGTGCAGGGACGCTCGATCTGCATCCCTGCACGTAGTTTCTCACGGTTTTTGGGATTGGATGTATGTTCCCAATTCCTTGTCAACTTTGGAAATGTGGTTCAGCAGCCATTTTAGAAGCAAGTTGTTTGTTTCGACAACATGATGGGTGGAAACGCCTTCCAATGTGGTTTCCGCTTCCAGAGTGTTGATTTGGTCAATAAAATACTTGTGCTGAGCAAGATGGGCATCATATTCAGGGTAATGGTGACGGCGCTGAAGTGCTTCCTCGTCACTGAAATGGGAATGCACGTACTCCCCAAGAAAAGTCTGTAACTTTTTCAGTTCTTCAACTCCCTTGCCTGATTGACACGCATTGAGCAACCTGTCAAAACGGTCAAGGAGCTCCTTGTGCTGATTATCGATTGCTTCAACGCCGATAGATAACGACTCTCTCCACTGTATACCCATGATATAATCCTTCCTCGATTTATTCAGCTTTCTGTTTTTTTAGGACCGTTCGTTTCTTGGTTTTTGGTTTCAGTTTTTGTTCTCTCAACAGATCTCCCATTGCCCGCAGGCGATCGTCAATCAGCTGGTAAATAGATCCTTTGGGAAACTTCCCGTGTTTGCCGCGTTGTCCTGCCTTGGCACCGGTAAGGATTTCAATCCCCTGTTCGATTGTCTCAACACTCCAAATATGGAAGAGCCCGGCATCAACCGCCTGAACGACATCTTCGTGCAGCATGAGATGACGCTCATTCGTCTTCGGAATCATGACTCCCTGCTGTCCCGTCAGCCCCTGGGCCCGGCAGACGGCAAAGAATCCTTCAATTTTATGATTAACCCCGCCTATTGCCTGGACCATGCCGCGCTGATTCACGCTGCCGGTCACCGCAATCCCCTGTTTGATGGCAACGCCGGAAAGAGCCGAAAGGAGTGCGTAAAGTTCCGTCGACGAGGCACTGTCTCCCTCAATGCCGTCGTAGGACTGCTCGAAACAGATTGATGCTGACAATGATAGCGGTCGTTCTGCTGCAAAGGTACCTCCCAGATAGCCGCTAAGGATCAGGACTCCCTTGTCGTGGATTGGCCCCGAAAGTTTAACTTCGCGTTCGATGTTAATCATTCCGTCCTGACCGGTATATACCGTTGCAGTGATGCGGGTGGGCCGGCCGAAGGTGTGATCCCCGAGGCCGATGACCGACAGGCCGTTGATCTGTCCGACAACGGAGCCGGAGGTATCCACCATGATGGTCCCGTCATCGTATAATTCCTGCATTCGTTCTTCAATGCGGTTAACGCGATAAAGACTTTCTTCGGCAGCGGAGCGAACGTCGTCACCACTGATGATGGTTCGTCCGGCTTTCGTGGCCCAGAAACTGATCTCGCGGATAAAATCGGCGATTTCCATAAAATGTGAAGAGAGCTTTGACTGGTCGTCAGCCATGCGAGCGGTATGTTCCAACAGAGCCGCAACGCCACTTTTGTGAAACGGCAGCAAACCTTCCGCGCGGCAGTGGCTGGCAACAAACAATGAATAATCGTGCATGATTTCAGGTGTTCGGGCCACCCGGCTGTCAAACTCCGCCTTGACTTTAAAAAACTTGCGGTAATCAGGATCAAGATGGAAGAGGAGGTAATAAATCCATGGAGTGCCGATAAGCACAATTTTTGCGCGCATCTGAACCGGTTCCGGCTTGAGCGTAACCATGGTCATGAAGCGGTATTGCTCCAGTACATCCTCAATCCTGATCTCGTTATTGCGGATGCAGCGCTTCAAGGAATCCCAGACAAAAGGATTTATCAGTACTTCGCGGGCGTCAATTACCAGATAGCCGCCGTTGGCGCGATGCAGAGCGCCGGCCCGGATCATTGTAAAGTCGGTAACCGCCACGCCACCGTACTGCATGACATGTTCGATCCTCCCAAAGAGATTGTTGTATGTCGGGTTTGATTCAAAAACAACCGGTGCCCCATCGGTAGTCTTGTTGTCCACAAGCACATTTACCTGGTAGCGTTCAAAGGTCGGCTCCTGACGCGGCATCTTGATGCCGGGAATCTGCGGCTGAGTCGGCTGCGGTTTGAAATCATCAAGGGTGTTCAGTATGTCCTCCTGGACAGACTCCAGGTACGTCAGTACTTTCTCAAGATCGCGGTATTTC
>JAQUCQ010000266.1 GCA_028686145.1 Desulfuromonadaceae bacterium
TCCATGATGTCCATGAGTTCCTGATCTTTATTACGGTTATACTTTAAGTAATGATAGTAGTCGTAAAAAGAGGGGAGATTCAAATCTGTTAACCGGTGGGAAAGGCGCTTTTCAAGAATATACTTGGCTTCCAGGTCAAAATATATTCCGCAATGCCCGTAGATGCAATCCCGTAACAGAATGAATTCATCATCAGACATCGTATGCTCTGGTGCAAAAGAGAACGTCATAGACACCTTAATGTGATTTGGCAAAGATAACGCGCTCTAACGATTTGGCAGCTTGTCGGGCAATATCCTGGTCACTGTTTTGAAGAGCATACCGGATAATATGTTCCGAATCTGACCCCCCTATTTCTTCAAGAATCTTCAAACTGGTAATC
This sequence comes from Desulfuromonadaceae bacterium, assembly GCA_028686145.1. Classification (GTDB taxonomy): domain Bacteria; phylum Desulfobacterota; class Desulfuromonadia; order Geobacterales; family Pseudopelobacteraceae; genus JACRCG01. The sequence goes on from JAQUCQ010000266.1 coordinate 383, forward strand.
ATCAACAAACCTTCGGCCTTGGTATACAGATCTGTAATAAGTAGTAATGCCTTGGAAGGGTCAATTCTGGCGATGGCCTTCAAAGCGGCTGACTGTACCCAAATATCCTGATCATTCAGTACCTGTATCAAGGCATCAAGCGCTGACGTATCATGTAAATTCCCAAGAGCTTCGGCAACGGCAATCCTGACGTCAGGATCCTCGTCAGCAAGCGCGAGCACCAGCATTGAACCGGAAAATTCGATGCGGTTATCCCCGATTGCCGAGGCAGCAGTTTTACGGACCTGCGGGTCTTCATCTTTTATCAACAACAGCAAACGTTCCCGTTCACCCAGCGATGCCAGCAGACTGGCCGCAGCTTTACGATGATGAGGAACTTTTGACGAGCAGAACAGTTTGACTTGATCAAGAATCAAAGAGCGGCTGATCAAAACTAGTGACTGTAACCCGGCGACCGCCGCCGCATATACCTGAATATCACTATCGTCAATCAAGGCAATCAGCTCCGGAATCAGCGTAATCAGACCAAGTTTTCCAACCGCCAGTGCAGCGGCATTACGAACCTGTGCAGACGGGTCGTGCAACGCTTCTTGAATAACATCGTTGAAACCGGCATAGCCACACTCGGCAATCAGGATACAGAGACCTCTCCGGCCACTCTCATCAAGGCTTGAATAACGAGAAATAAACTCATGCAATGCTTCATGGCCAAAACTCTTCAAGGCCGAAAGAGCAAAATTTGCCGTACGCTCATCGGCATACGCCTCGATAAGCAGCGGAATAAAACGAGCATCTCTGGTCATGGTACTGTTCCAGAGCAAGGCTTCAGTCAATATTATGTCCCGACGGTCATATAATTCCAGCAAACCGGTAATAATATCATTTTCTTTAAGCAGTTGAAGGGATTCGCGGATCTTTGCCTGCGCGGCGACTGAAGATCGCCGGTATATTTTATACAGGGCTTTGACAGCAGCAGCGCGGCAATTCTTATGAGGGCACGAAAAACCATTCAGCAACAGTTTGAGTGAACTTGCATCGGAAATTGTCCCCAAGCAATCAAAAACTGCCTTTCTGAATATATCCTGTTCTGCCAGCTTAAACAGTGCTTCCGGGACCGGAACCGGCTTTGCCAAAACACCCAAAGCTCCGAGTGCACTGAAGCGAAACAGTACCTCATTTCTTGTCAAAACAGCCTGCATAAGATGCTCTGCGGCATCCGTATCGCCCAAGGCGCCCAGTTGTTCTGCTGCAGCGGAAGCAACATTTACTTCAGGATCAGTGAGCGCCTGCAATAAAGATGAAGCAAAGACCGGATCACCAATAGCTCCCATGACATCAATCACAAACTTGCGTACATCTGCATCCTGATCCTGCACCATTTTAATCAACAACGAGGCTGCAGTAGACCCGAGCCGGATAACAGCTTCTGCCGCTGAATTCCTCAAACCGGCATTCTCTTCATTGCGAAGAAGATTCAACAACTGTTCAACGGAACCGAGATCAGGCTGAGAATAGAGATAACACTCTACCGCCTCTTTTCGTACTCGCCAACTTTCATCGCCCATTGCGGTAAAAATAACAGCCCGCGTATCAGAACCCGGAATATCCCTCAGCGAATGCAGGGCAGATCTGCGGATTTCATCGTCATCTGATTGAAGCGCGCTGCATATATCTTGAAGATCCATCACCTGACAACTCCTGAACCTGAAAAAACAGGCTACGTGCATTTTCGAAGTTATTTCCGGAAAAGACGCAGAATATACTTTTTTACTTCGGCTTTTGAGGTACCCTAGGAATATCGTTATCCAGAGACAGCAGCATGGTCAAGACTGTTGGTGCAAAGGAGTGAATCAATATCCAGCATCATAAAGATGCGATTATTTACCAGGCACACACCCAAAAGAAATTCCATTCTCACACCTGTCTCAAACTGTATTGGTGGCTTGATGTCGGCAACCGGGACAGTAATCACTTCCATGACATCATCAACCACCAGGGCCAGCAACTGGTTTACCAGTGCCACAATCAGGAGCTTGCCGGCTGGTGCATCAGCCACGACAGGCATCCCGAAACGCTTGCGCATGTTCATGACCGGGACAACTACTCCGCGTAAATTAATAACGCCATCCAGAAGGTCCGAATCGCATGGCAGCGCCGAAAATTTCTGGGGAACAAGAATCTCTCGTATTCTCATAATATCAACAGCAAACAGCATGTCATCAAGACTGAAACAGGCCAGCTGGATATGAGTCATCGCACCTTCCATGCTACTCACCAATTCCCTTTAGTACAAATTGATATCGGAAATATTTTCGAGATTCAGAATAATTATCAGTTGACCGTCGGAATGGCCAAGTCCGCTGACAAAATCACGGTCAATCCCATCCAGCACGGCAGGTGCTGCTTCTACAGTATCAGGCTGTACTTGAACAACCTGGGTCACTTCGTCAACGAGCAGACCGCTGAATGAAGAATTGTTTTTGATAACAATAATCCGCTCTTTTCCGGTTGTTACTTTGTGGGCCAAACCCAGCCGAACACGTATATCGATAATTGGTATTATGATACCGCGTAGCGAAAGGACTCCCGAAACAAAGGAAGGGGCATGGGGAACCTCGGTCACCTCTCTTGGCTTGATAATTTCTTTTATATCCATGATATTAATACCATAGATCTCATCAGAAACTCGAAAGCAGAGAAATTCCAGCGAGGAATCGCCAGCAACCAGACTGGTTGCCTCATCGGTGAGTACCGAATCCTGGTCGCATCCTGCGGCGGTTCTTCCGGCGAGAATTGCTTCCAGTGGTGAAAATGTTACGGGAATGCGCTCCGGTAGTATGGCGGTTATGGATGACATTACAACAGGTTCTGGGACTGCAACGAAGCTGGAATTCAACTCCTCTTGAAAAGGATCCACCTTCGCAGAATCTGGGATAGGAGGGATATCTCCAGGCATATTCTTCATCGGCTCAGGCGCAGGTGATGGAACAGGCGGACTGACGCCGTCAGAATCTTTGGCAGGCTGTAGGAATTTTTTCCGGATTTTAGCGAGATCCATAGTTGTACCGCCTACAACATCATTTCATCTTTAATTTCGTTGATTATGCCGGAATCTATCAAGGCGGCGTCACATCCATATGCAACCAGAAGAGCGTTGGTTGCCATGGAATTAATTTTACGCGGAACACCACCGCTCAGTTCATGAATGCGCTGCACGGCGTCCGGTGTAAATAAACCAGGTGTTCCTCCTGCAGCCTCGAGACGAAAATCGAGGTATTCCATTATTTCATCCAGCGACAATGGTTTCAGGTGATAATGAAGCGAAATCCGTTGTCGCAGCGGTTCGAATCGGTTGGAAGCAATCATCTGACGCAATTCCGGCTGGCCCATAATAACAACACCAAGCAGATTACGGTCGTCCAGCTGAAAGTTGGTGAGAAGCCTGATTTCATCAAACACCTCAGCATCAGTAATCATCTGGGCTTCATCAATTATCAGAACCGGGCATATATCACGTTGGTTCATGGTGTATATGGCGGTATGGATCTGATTAATCAGGGTATCTTTAGCATCTGCCGGCTGCTCAATTTCCAGAATCCGGGCAATCGTTCTCAGGAACTCTATTGCATTCAAGCGCGGATTGATAATATAGCAAAAACGGTAGCGGGAACCAAGACGATCCATTAAAGCCCGCGACAGCGTGGTTTTACCGCAACCGATTTCTCCAGTCAGAACGGCAAGCTCGCGTTCCTCCACAGCAAACTCAAGACGGGCCAGTGCCTCCTCATGGCCGCGGCTCAAAAATAAAAACCTGGGATCGGGAGTTTTGCTGAACGGTTTTTCTTTAAAGCCGAAATAGCTTTTATACATGCAGTTCAGCTCCCGGAACGCATCGTTTCATTAATAATTCCGCCAATATCCATAACAAGGATTGTGCGCTGGTCGCCAAGGTCCGCCGCGCCGGAAATTCCACGGAACTGCTTGAATGAATCGCCCAGCGATTTTATTACGATATCTTGCTGGGAAAGCAGATCGTCAACAACAATTCCAAGGCGTTTCTCTGCTACCCCAACAACGACAACATAAAATTCTTTCGGCGGTTCACCGTTCCGACGGGTGTTGAAATACTGGTCAAGTCGCAATAACGGTAACGTTGATTCACGAAGCTGCACGATTTCTTTACGCTCTACCGTCATGATATCTTTGTCAGTCATTAACAGTGACTCAAGAACAGATGTAATCGGCAGAGCATAGGTTTTACCGCTACAGCTTATAATCAAAGCCTTGATTATAGCCAGCGTAATTGGCAGTGTAATTGTGAAACGGCTCCCCTTCCCCTTCTCAGTTTCAATATCCACCATCCCAAAAATTGCCGAGATATTGTTTTTGACAACATCCATACCGACACCGCGTCCGGAAACCTCACTTACGACCTCATTGGTTGAAAAACCGGGCAGAAAAATAAAATCGATTGCCTCACGG
>JAQUCQ010000267.1 GCA_028686145.1 Desulfuromonadaceae bacterium
GTGTTGAACGCACCGCCGTTGGTCTGGAGCCGGCCTGTGTCCAAACCTGTCTCGCCAGGGCCCGTATCTACGGTGATCTCGGTGATAAAAAATCCGAAATAGCTGGCTATGTTGCCCGTGGGGCGGTAAGGCTTGAAAGCAGCAAGGTAAAGATCGGTCCTAATGTCCGTTATTACGGTAAGAAAAGAGATATAAGCCTTCTTACTCAAAGCTCTGCACCGGAAAAAATCGCTCAGGTCAATTATCGTCGTATCTTTATGGCGCGGATGCTGCGACCCTCCCTACAGCAGGTAAACGGCACCAGCCTCATGGGATTGTTGGGGTCTATTGCCACTGAAAAGGACGATAGCGTTTAAAAGAAGCTGTCTTCTTAATACGAGAAGACCCCATGATACGGAGCACCAGTGATGGCAGCTCAGAAACAATGCAACACCGGGATATATTCATGTATCCTTCCTCCATGTGATGCCGGCGGTGGCCCCGCCGGCTTTTTTCTTTGCTGGCTTTGACGTAATGCTGTCAATCTAGCAGCAGGCAGTGTGGTACAGCACATTCATGCATCATGTCCGGAAAACCATCGCCGCTGAAACCAGAATGCCACGTTGACCAGTCCGATCATCACCGGGACCTCGACCAAGGGGCCGATAACCGCCGCAAAGGCAGCTCCGGAGTTGAGGCCGAAAACCGCAATTGCCACGGCTATAGCTAGTTCGAAGTTGTTACTGGCTGCGGTAAAGGCCAAGGTAGTAGTTTTACTGTAGTCAGCACCGAGTTTCTTGCCCATCCAGAATGACATCACGAACATGACGATGAAGTAGATGGAAAGAGGTATGGCGACGCGCACAACGTCAAGAGGCAGTTGTACTATCAGGTTCCCTTTCAGGCTAAACATGACGATAATGGTGAAGAGTAGTGCGATAAGAGTTAGCGGACTGATTTTCGGGACAAACTCACGATGATAGCGTTCCTTACCCATGATTTTGACGCCGATCAGGCGGGTTAATACACCGGCTATACAGGGGATGCCAAGGTAGATGAAGACACTTTGAGCAATCTGGCTGATGCTGACATTTACCTCCATCCCTTTCAAGCCGACCAGTGGTGGCAGGACGGTGATAAAGAACCAGGCATAGACACTGTAGAACAGTACCTGGAAGATGCTGTTGAATGCCACCAGTCCTGCAGCGTACTCGGTGTTCCCTTTAGCCAGTTCGTTCCAGACAATGACCATGGCGATGCACCGGGCCAAGCCGATCATAATCAAACCAATGAGATATTCCGGTTTATCCGGTAGGAGTAGCGCCGCCAGCACGAACATGAGAATTGGTCCGATCAGCCAGTTCTGTACCAGTGAAATAGCAAGGATCTTCTTGTTCTTGAATACTTCTGGCATATCCTCATACTTTACCTTGGCAAAGGGCGGGTACATCATCAAGATCAAGCCGACGGCAATGGGAATGTTAGTAGTGCCGACGTGGAAACGATTGATAAAAGACTCTGCCCCGGGGATGAAATACCCAAGCCCGACTCCGAAAGCCATGGCGGCGAATATCCAGAGGGTCAGCCAGCGGTCGAGAAAGGAGAGTTTGCGGGTAATGTGTTCGGACATGCTCTGCACCTCACGTTGTTGAATGTGAGGTTATTATATCCGCTTTAGCGGATATATCAAGTTGCAAGCTGATTACAGACAACTCGAATCGTCCTTGGTTTTCATATAGGTAGTTAGGCGACGCCGGTCAGCGATAATTGTTTTGGCAGATGAAAGGTGGTTGCGAGTGAGCTCAGCCAGAGATTTAGTGAAATTGTCCAGTTCGGGTTTGATCGAATAATACATCCAGACGCCGCCACGCCGATCATTGAGCCAGCCGGCATTTTTCATATAGGCTACATGACGGGATATCGTGGATTGAGGCATATCCAAGGCGTTCATCAGATCGCAGACGCACAGTTCTCCCCGCTCCATCAATAACAGCAGGATTCTCAGGCGGGTTTCATCGCCCAAGGCTTTATACATGGTGACGGTTTGTTTCATGATGCAGGTTATATCGTTACATCATAACTTCGTCAAGGTGAGTTGCATTGCTTTGGTATCACGCGAGAGTTAGGCGGCAGCAGCCACCTTTTATCTTGACTATTGGCATGCTCGAGCATATATGATTATACATTCATATAATAACGGAGTTAGCCATGAGTTCTGCCACCAATTACCAGGCCGAAGTTCTTAAATCCATAGCTCAAGCGACCCGCTTGAAGATTATAGACTTCTTGCGCAACGGAGAGCGCTGTGTCTGCGAAATATTTCCGGCAATAGACGAGGAGCAGTCCAATACCTCACGCCACCTCGCGTACATGCAGACACACGGCATCCTGTCTCGTCGCAAGGATGGGGTTAAAATTTACTATGCTGTCAAACATCCTGAAGTTTTTGAAATCATTGACCGGGCAACAGCTATCGCCAAGCGTGAGTCAGAAGTGCGTATCGGCCTGTTCAGTGGCGCTGAAAGGGATTAGTCACGTGACTTTAACTTTGATCTTTACTCCATTTCCGGCTCTTGCCAGAAGGCGCTTCGTCTTAAGACAATAATTACGTACTTCAGTAGATTCATAAAGTTTCACAATGTTTCATAATCTATTCATACAACGCACACAATGGTTTGGTACCCTGGCAGCATGTAATACCCATATTTGCTGAATGAAAGGAGAAACACCATGAAACGAATCGTCACCACCATCGCCTTGTCCCTTGCACTCTCACTGACCGTATCGACCGCCTTTGCCCGCAACTGGCGCTGGACAGGCAATGCGCAGAACACTGCCGGCTGGCAATTAATGACCCCGGAAGAGCGGACAGAACACCAGATCAAACTGCGCAGTTTTACCGAGTACAACGCCTGTAAGGAGTATGTGGTAGAACACCACAAGAAAATGGAAGAACGCGCCAAAGAAAAGGGCGTTGCCGTGCCGGTAATGAGACGCAATCCGTGCGACATGATGAAAGCGAGAGGAATGCTCAAGTAGGAACATTGAAAAGGATTGTTGGGAGAGTGCCTCCGGTCCGGGCAGGAACGGAGGCGCTTGTTCGTCACACCGAAAGTATTATGGATGCGTCTCTGGATGAACGGGGCCGATGCAAAGAGCTTTCCCCACGGGGAAGATGCTGCTCGAGCGAAATCAAAATACTGCTTGAAGCAGACAACTCAGATTTAAGGAGAATGAAATCATGAAGATCGAAGTACTCGGCACCGGCTGTGCCAAATGCAAGACTCTCTATGAAAATGTGAAGAAAGCGGTGGAGGAAAGCGGCAAAGATGCAGAGATCATCAAAGTTGAAGAGATACCGAAAATTATGGCTTACGGTGTCATGAGTACGCCAGCACTGGTGGTTGATGGCAAGGTCGTATTCTCGGGTAAGACCGCTTCTGTTGCAGAAATTAAGGGGGTTATATAATGCGATATATTATCGTTCTCGTTTTTCTGATGATGACAACCGTTGCCCATGCCGAACTTCCCTCTGCTAATGATGCCGCCATTCGCGCGGTGCTTTCCTCCGGCAAACCTACGGTAGCCGACTTCGGGGCCCGCACCTGTATCCCCTGCAAAAAAATGGCTCCGATCCTGGAAGAACTTAACCATGAGCTGAAGGGTAAGGCTAATGTCCTGTTTACCGATGTAAGGGCAGACCCCGACCTTGCAGATGATTATCGGATCCAGATGATACCTACGCAGATTTTCTTTGATACCAAAGGGAAGGAAATTAAACGTCATATGGGTTTCATGGCCAAAACCGATATCCTGAAAGAGCTGAAAGCTGTTGGTTTGAAATGAGCTTTCTCGATAACATTGAACAGATAATTGCCCTTTATCCGCTGGTCGCTTTCGGGGCGGTTTTTCTGGCCGGGGTTCTTTCTTCTGCTTCTCCCTGCGTGCTGGCGACCATCCCACTGGTCATAGGTTTTGTCGGGGGTTACAGTGATGGTGATCGGGTAAAGGCATTTCGCTACTCGCTGGTTTTTATCCTTGGGATCTCCCTGACCTTTACCGCCTTTGGCGCTGCAGCAGGACTGCTCGGTACCATGTTTGGCACCCTGGGTGGGCCGTGGTATCTGATTGCCGGGGCCATTGCCCTGGTTATGGGTGGTCAGATGATGGGGTTGTATGAGGTCCATCTTCCGATTAAGAGGGACTTCAAGCCGAAACGTGGCGGGCTGACCGGAGCATTTCTTCTGGGACTATTCTTCGGCGTCGTTTCTTCCCCCTGTGCCACGCCGGTTCTGGTTGTGTTACTGACATTGGTGGCGGGCAAAGGGCAAGTACTGTACGGCGTAGCCCTTCTCTTCTGCTATGCCATCGGTCACTGCCTGCTGATGCTTTTTGCGGGTACTTTTACCGGTTTCGTCGAGGGCTTCATAAAGGCGCGAGGTGTGGTCAACTTCTCACTCTGGGCAAAACGTCTCAGCGGAGCCGTGGTGTTGCTGGTGGGCGCTTGGTTTGTATGGCAGGGGGTAGGGATTTAAAAGCTTCCCATTTAATAAAGGAAGTAAGGTTGATCTGGCCCTGTTTTTTTTGCCCAAATATATGACTATCTGAACATATTACAACACACTGGATACTCTATGAAAATGATCGGATTTATACGGATTAATGCCGTATTATCGCTGACTCTTTTGCTTGCTGTGCCAGCCTTTGCAACAGAAGGACTGACTCTTAAAGAAGCTCTCAACAAGGCTCTGCAGCGCAACCCGCTTATGACCGAAGCTCATCTGGGTGTTGATGCCAGCGTAGAGGGGATTGCCGGCAGCCGGGGGAAACATTGGCCAAAGCTGTCACTCAATCTTGCGTACAACCAGCTCCAGGACCCGGTT
>JAQUCQ010000268.1 GCA_028686145.1 Desulfuromonadaceae bacterium
GCCATTCTTGTAACCCTGTGCATTACACTTGTTGCCATAATCGCACTCGCGAGGCAATTCTTTCAGAAGTTCGGTCAGAGACATGCCACGTTGCAGTTCCAGCTTGCCTTGTTTTACTTCACGAACCTCACCTTTACATGGACGACCACGTTTCTTTGGCACGGCAGGGGCAGATTCTGGCGATTTCTCTCTTTTTACCGGTTTCTCGCGCGCTTCAATCGCCGTGCCATCACGGCTGATATGCCCAATCAACTGTTCGCCCAGCATTTCTTTCACCAGTGCCGCATGCGTGCGTTCCGCCAATCCCGCCTCGGCAAACTCAGCAAAGGCGCGCGAAAAAGTCGCTTCGCTCGGCAAGTTCCGCCACATCGAAAAGCCACAGATGCGCTTTAACGCGCGATCCATTATCAAACGTTCAATGAGTCCAGCTGTCGTCGATATTCCTAACACCGCCTTGGCAACAAAGGCATTCGCCAACATGCCACGATCATGTGCAGGGCGTCCGCAACCGCCCCAAGTTGAACTCACAAACTCTTCGATACGAACCCATTCCAAGGTATGCACCAACTTAACCAATTTTGGCGTTAGCGCACCCACTTCGTTTCTTAATTCGGGCATCAATTCGTACTGAATGATGTTCCAACGTTGCATGATTCCGTCGCGTTGCGTAGTATTCATATCGGGCGTTGATCAAGACTTGAGAACCTTAATCTTGCCAGCAATGGCCGCCCACTTCCACCTGTTTTTGCCCTTTATCCGGCAATTAATTCAAATCAGACGCTGAGTTTTGCAAGAGCCTCATAAGAGCTACATTTCATGTAGCACCTCTTCTAGCCATCCTTCCAGAGAGTTCTTTTTATAAAAAGAATCTTTCATCGGATTACATGGCATATTAAAAAACATCTCTGGTATTATTGGATTCAATCTATCAATAACATACATTCTGCTCGGATCGAAGAAGTCTTCATTAAAAATAGTTTGATTCGTCGTAATCAGTTTCTTTCCTGCAGCCAACACCTCAAAGGTCCGCATCGTCAATCCGGCTTGTTTAGGATGTTCAATATCCAAAACACAATTACAAGCTGCCATATGTTGCTTAATTTCAGCTGCCGACACAGATTCAAATAGCAAACGATTACTTTCAATCACAGCAAACGACTTATCAATCAACTTGCGCATTAAAAGCTCCAGCTTACTACGCACGAATAGTGAGTAATCAAACGGTACACTTTTTCCTATTGCATGTATGACCCTCGCCAACACCTGCGGTCTATCACCATTCAGCGTCCCCAAAAAAAACAATCCCGGCATGGCTTCAGCCGTTGCTTGTTGTCGATAGTTGTCGATGAAAAATAGTGGTCGATATTTAATCTGCGAATAGCGCTGGCAGTCATTAGGATCAAAACTAAGAACTCTATCAAAGTAGGCAAATTTTTGCTCCGTATATTTGACGTTCGCAATGCTATCGTACATATAAAGTACGAACTTTGCGGATGAATAGCGCTCTCGCAATGCTCGCAAAAAATTTGGTGAGACAGCTTCTCCCTTCAAAATAAAAACGACATCACAGCCGATTAGATTTTGCTTATTTAGCCACGAGAAATAAACTCGATCTGCGAAGAACCAAATCAATTTTGGAAATAAACGCAGTATAACTTTTGCCCAACGATTTTCACTGGGTTTATCACTATGAAAAAAAACCGTGGCACCAAATTTTTGCATGGCTTCCACGATCTGAATCTCATAACCAAAAAATTTAGGCGCGACGAATAAAATCTTTTTATTGTTCAGATCAATTGTGTTCATGCCGCCTCTTAATAATTGCTGGGACACCTATCGCAGTCGCACCAGTCGGCACAGCTATCAACACCAAAGAATTCGCCGCAACACGCGCTCCCGAACCGATATTAATTCCGCCCAACACCTTTGCCCCGGCTCCGACCACAACATCATTTTCAAGCGTAGGTCGAACCTCATGCGTGTAGTCCATATCAGCATACTTTGCACCGATCGTCACACCTTGGAAAATAGTGGCATTCAAGCCTATACTCGCTGCACCGATAACCGTTCCCGATGTATGAGGCAAAAATAATCCCCCTGCGATTCTGCAGCGCGGAGTCACCTCAATCCCAAATATAAAAACATTCATCCATGTCAACACCACCGCAAGTGGACGAAAGATTAACGTAGCATGAAACAACCGTGCAAGTCGGATTATCAATACAGGCATAAATCTGGGATGGATAATTTTCCAATACTGAACAGACAGTTTTTCAACCGAAGACTGCTGAGATAGGCGTGACAAATCCAACTTTATTAAGGAAAAAAAACCTTCATCACGCATATTATATCTTCGTAACCTGGCCCATCAGGGAACGCGCAGATAACTCATCCACCGAATTTTGATATGCCCTCTTATCTTCCAGCGGCTGCGTTTCTGCCCACTCTAAAAACATTTTCAATCCACTAGGAAAGCTTACGCTAGGCACAAACCCAAGCACTTTATTGGCGGCTTGTAATGAGGCGCGATTATGGCGAATATCCCCGACTCGAAATGCTCCCGTAACACGTATAGTCGAATGACCTCCAAAGTATTGATTTACTTGTTCCGCCACCTGAACAACACTGACAGCCTCACCTGACCCCACATTGAGAGCACCAACAAAGCTTCCAGGGTATTTAATTGCACTCATAGTTGCTTCAACGACATCGCTTACATAAACAAAATCTCGTGACTCCAGTCCATCTTCATAAATTTCTATAGTCTGTCCCTGTCTTGCTAGATTTGAAAAGACCGCCAATATTCCGGTATACGGATTCTTCAAAGATTGTCCTGCACCGTAAACATTTTGGTAACGCAACGCAAAACCGTTGATGCCCTTCATGTTAGCGAACAGCAGAACGCCCTGTTCCTGTACCTGCTTTGTCAAACCATACATCGACATAGGCTTGAAGGGTGCCGTTTCATCAGTATCCAGCATCTGCAACGATGCGGAACAAATTGGGCAATGCGGTTCAAGTATACCTGCGGCCATATTTTCTTGACTACGCGAGTCGGGATACACTACCCCATGCTGCTCACAGTGATATGCCCCCTCACCGTAAATCGCACGACTAGAAGCCAAAATTATACTTCGCACACTGTTTGCACTAGGTTCGTTTTGCAAGACATCAAGCAAAGTTGCTGTACCTTGTACGTTGACGCTGAAATAGCGTTCAATTTCATACATGGATTGCCCCGTGCCTGTTTCAGCCGCCAAGTGAACTACGGTATCGACCCCCGCCACTGCGCGCAGCAACGCATCACGATCACGCACATCAGCGCGTATTAATCCAACTTGACTCTTCAAATCAACCGGCAAATCACCATTTTCACCGTGAATCTGCGGATGAAATGAATCAAGAATTCTGACTGAACACCCGGCTTTCAATAAACTGCGTGTTAAATATTGGCCAATAAATCCGGCTCCACCTGTAATAAGCACATTCATCAACAGAATCCTTAATTAAAAATTGCCCTGAAAATAGGTTACCCAAAGCATCTAACTTACAATGAACCTAATACATCAAAATTGATACACATTATATAAATACTTGGCTAATTAAATTAGCACGCATGTATATCACCCGAATACAGTGGCTTCTCTCTGAATTGACCACCCCAACCCTATAAGCATGCCCACAATCAAACCTAATATCATAAAAATTGATTTCTTAGGGAAAATTGGCCTTTCCGATATTTCTACTCCGCCCAAAGAGCTGGTTTCAAAAGTTTGCTCGGGACTTAGACGCTCTTCAAGTATGCGTTTTCGATCGCTTAGCACCTGCAATTCCCTTTCGCGAAGAACAAGGTCGTTATTTAATATAATTGTTTGAGAAAAAAATTTATCCACGGCTACACCGTCCTGTTTATTCAACAAACTGAACAATCTCTGCGTTTCATTACTGGCCAATTTTAAATCAGAATTCAATGCTTGCAGTTCTTGCTTCCATCGATTTATACCAGGCAGGTATATTCCCGTATGAACTGCCTTCAATTGACCTATAAGTGCACCCATATGTAGCCTTGCTTCTTCTGATGAATTACCTCTCAAAGTGATATTAATCAAATCTGATTTCTCCAACTTAATCTTAAGCGAACTTCTAAATGCTTTCCCTTTCTCATCGTCTTCGTTTGTGCTGAGTTTCAAATTCCTTAACACATCATTTTGAAATGATTTGCTTTTCAAACGATCTATAGCGAGCAAAGGTGATTCTATAACATTACCACGCCCTAATTGACCTAAACGAACCAACGAATTTGCCTCCCATTCCGAGGGCAAAACAAATGCAAGTGCTAGCCCAAAGAACCCACCCAGCAATGCTCCACCCAGTAATAAATAAACATTCCGCTTAATAACTTTTACTAATCTGGAAAATCCATTCTTATCTTCTAGCACAACGTCACTCGACACCAATACGGCATCATCAGATTTACTCATATCTTTGCTTTCTCTAGGATTTAATAATGTACAGCCGAAATTTTCTGATTTTGTAATGCAGCGATTGGCAATATAACCCTGCAATACTGTTGCAAACAAATATGGATATAAAAGAAATAAATTATAAAACACCGAAAATATCAAAACGCAACATACCATCGCGTAAGGAAGAATATAATATGCCGAACTTCGTAACCTCGAAAACCAAAAGAAAGTCCAAGCCATCAACAAAAACATCAGTATAACATCGCCAGTATATCCAAAGTCAGAATGGCTACTAGCAAAAATTGTTGATACATTAAGCGCTGCGTCAACGAATTCAAAACTATCAGCCCTGTCAAATGCCTCAGGCCTT
>JAQUCQ010000269.1 GCA_028686145.1 Desulfuromonadaceae bacterium
GGTATGGATGCCGTTCATGAGGCTGTGCATACGCTGGCTGGTGCTCTGACCATTCAGTCGCAGAGCGGTCACGGAAGCCATTTTATCATGCGGCTCCCGATAACGGTTTCAATCATTCATGCCCTGATTGTTCAGTGTGGCCAGTTTGAAATTGCGTTTCCGCTCACAGTGGTCATGCGAACTCTTGAGCTTAAACATTCGGAAATTATCGAAGACCGTGGTGGTTCGACGATCCGTATGGATGGTTTCACCCTGCCGCTCCGGAGCCTGAGGCAGGTACTACACCTGCCGCCACCAGAAACAGAAGGAGCAGCTCTGCTGCCGGTTCTCGTCTGTGACGTCAGCGGCACGCTGACCGCTTTTGAAGTTGACCACATCTTTGGTCAACAGGAAATTTTTGTCCGACCGCTGAAATCACCGCTTTCTCATCTGAGGGGGGTGAGCGGGGCCGCAATTGCCGGCGACGGACGGGTACTGTTTGTTGCCGATGCCAGTGCTCTGGCTTAACAGGTAGAGATACTGAGGATATCAGTTGGAGAGTGTCTGTTGAAACGGTTGCGGTAGGCACCCATATATGTCAGAATCACTTTGTTGTAAAATCCCCAGAAACTTCATCAGCTTTGCCGAGAAAGGTCGTCCCATGTTAAGAATAGGTACCTTATGTCTGTTCATATTGCTTTTTACTCTTCCGCTGTCCGCGGCATCCCCCCCGGCTTCTCTCAAAACTGTGGTCGCCGCACTTGAAAAAGGATATGTCGGACTGCAGGATGTGCAGGCCGATTTTACTCAGAAAACCACCATCTCCGCCATCAATCGTGAACAGAAGGGAAGCGGCGAAGTGTTCCTGAAACGTCCCGCATCCTCAACTGCCATGTTCCGTTTCAATTATTCACGGCCGAAACAACAGATCATCTCCAACGGTAAGCAGGTCTGGTTTTATACACCGGAAAACAAGCAGGTGCTCGTCAACAGTGTTGCCGCGATGTTTGCGGGAGGAAACTCCATTGCTCTTTCGTATCTGACCGGCCTCGGCCATATCACCCGTGATTTTGACATCAAATTTGCTGCCGAACCGCGGGATAAAAACGGCGACTATCATCTTGAATTGACCCCGAAAAAGGCGAGTCCGGTTCTAGCCAGACTTCAGTTGACGGTGTCAGCGGAAGCGGTCGAGCAGATGCAGGCATCCGGAGTGGTCAAAAACACTTTTCCAATTGTGTCCTCAATAATCCATGACGCTGCCGGTAACCAGACCCGGATTGACTACAGCAGGGCCCGTGTCAACAAAGGGATCGACAATGGAAAATTTAACTTTAAGATCCCGCAAGGGGTTGAAATAATAAAACCGTAAGCATCGGGAGGTTACAGTATGCCGTCATTTGACATTGTATCAAAGGTTGACATGCAGGAGGTTGACAATGCCGTAAATCAGGCGATTAAGGAAATCGGCCAGCGTTATGATTTCAAGGGCTCCAAAAGCCAGATAACTCCGGAGAATGATTCAGTCAAAATCCTTGCTGACGACGATTACAAGCTGAAAGCGGTCGTCGACGTGCTGCAGTCCAAGTTTTTGAAGCGCAACATATCCATCAAGGCGCTCCAGTACGGCAAAGTCGAGCCGGCTTCGGGCGGCATGGTGCGCCAGATCATCACGGTCCAGCAGGGGATCTCCAAGGAAAAGGCGAAGGAAATTATCTCCGCGATCAAAGAGAGCAAGCTCAAGGTTCAGGCCCAGATTCAGGATGACCAGGTACGGGTAACCGGCAAGAACCGCGATGATTTACAGGATGCTATCCAGCTGCTGAAGGGGAAGGATCTGGATGTCGAGATGCAGTTTACCAATTTCAGAGAGTAGAACGAGGGATATTTTGAGCGAAATTGCAAAACAGAAAGTCAGCATGGTCAGCCTTGGCTGCCCGAAAAACCTGGTTGATGCCGAAGTTATGCTCGGGATACTCTCGAAGCAGGAATACGAGATCACCACCGACGAGAAGGATGCCGATATCATCATCGTTAACACCTGCTCGTTCATCAAGGAAGCCAAGCAGGAGAGTATCGATGCTATCCTTGATCTGGCCGAACGGAAGCATGACGGGCGCTGCCATACCCTGATCGTATCCGGCTGCCTTCCACAACGCTACCAGGAAGAATTGGCCAAGGAGTTGCCGGAAGTCGATATTTTTATCGGTACCGGGGACTATCCCCGTATCGCCGAGATTCTGACCGAAAAGAGCGGCACTGAAGGACAGCTCCGTTATATCGGTGATCCAGATTTTATCTATGACGAAACACTGCCGCGTCTGAACTCCTCGCCTGCCTGGTTTTCGTACCTCAAAATCGGCGAAGGGTGCTCAAACTGCTGCTCGTACTGCATCATTCCCACATTGCGGGGAGCCTATCGTTCGCGGCCGATCGACGCCTTGGTGGACGAGGCGGAGCGGTTGGTCGCCCGGGGAGTCAAGGAGATCAATGTTATCTCCCAGGATATTACCCGTTACGGCAGTGACATGGATGACGGCACAACACTGGAAACGCTGGTCCGGCGCTTGGCCGCGATTGACGGCCTTCTTTGGATACGGCTGCTCTACGCCTATCCTGATGGGATCACCGACAGCCTGATTACACTGATACGGGATGAGCCCAAGGTCTGCAAGTACCTGGATATTCCGATCCAGCATATTTCCGATCGGGTGCTGAAGGCGATGAAGCGGAGGAGTTCAGAACAGCAGATTCGTGATTTGATCGTCAAGCTCAGGAGCGAAATTCCGGGAATTGCCTTGCGCACGTCGCTGATTGTGGGTTTTCCGGGGGAAACTCTTGAAGACTTTGCCACCCTGACCCACTTTGTTGAGCAGACCCGCTTTGACCGGCTGGGTGTGTTCTGCTATTCACGGGAAGAAGGCACTCCTGCGGCAGCAATGCCGGATCAGGTGTCCGAACGGGTCAAGCGGGAACGCTACCGCAAGCTGATGCGTGCCCAGGCACGGCTTTCCTTCCGCCACAATCGCACTTTGATCGGGACAACGGAACAGGTGATTGTGGAAGGGTACAGCGAGGAAACCGAACTGCTGCTTAAGGGGCGTTCATCACGCCAGGCCCCTGACATCGACGGGCAGGTCTATATCACCTCGGGAACTGCAGACATTGGAGCCATCATCACGCTCAAAATAACCGACTCATCTGACTATGATCTGATCGGTGAGATGGTGGAGTGATGTAGCGTAATCAACGTGCTACCCTCACCCTTTTGCTAAAACCAGGTGCGTTCAAACGGCACAGGAACAGGGTGGGGGCTGCTTTTAAAGGCACTCATGAAACTTAATATCAAGCTGATTATAATTATGCTTTCGATGTTTATGCTGGCCCTGCTGACACTCTTCATCCTTAACCAGTCTGCCCAGAATGCCCTGGTGAACGAAATCCAGAATAGTTCCCAAGAGATATCCAAAGCGATTCAAATGAGCATTGAGGACCTTACCTCTGATACCGATACCTCCAGCCTGACGGATTATTTAACCAAGGCCCGTGAAAAGGGTATAAACGAAATCAATATTTACAATACGGAAGGGGAGATTATCGACTCGTCCGATCCTGGTCAGATCGGTAAAAAGCGCGAACTCAAAAAATTGGAAAAAGGTATTCACGCGGTTCATCACCAGACTGGCGGAGGAATACTCTCCCAGAAGCAATATGAAGTTGTCGTGCCGGTTATCGTGGGAGACGAGCAGTTGGGTTTTGTCCAGATTAACATGTTGATGGACAATATTCATGATATACAGCGGGCTAATTTTATCCGTCGCCTGTTTGCGACCGGCATGGTTTTCGCCGTCGGCATCGCTTTGATTATCTTCCTTGCCCAACGATATACGACTCCGATCAGAAACTTGGTGGAAGACTTCAAGCGGATCTCGTCCGGTGACCTGTCGGTGACTATTCCGGTGGAAAGCAATGACGAGATCGGGGAGATGGCAAAAGGCTTCAACAGCATGGTTGAAAAACTGCGTGAGCGTGAAGCGCTGGAGAAACGCCTCTATGAAGCAGAACACCTCTCACGGGTTGGACAGCTGGCATCAGGTATTGCCCATGAGATTCGGAACCCGCTTAATTATATCAGCCTGGCTATTGATCACCTCAAAACCGAGATGCTTCCCCGGTGCGGTAACAACTGTTCCGAGCTGGAGGAACTGGCAGATAAAATTAAAGAAGAAGTGCGCCGTGCAAATTATATGGTGGTAAACTTCATGAACTATGGCCGGCCTCTCAAGTTACGCCGGACAAAAGTCGAGTATCGGGAACTGCTGGCAAAAGTGCTGCCGGTATTGGAGGACCGCTTAACTGAGCAGCATATTGGTGTCGACCTGCAGATACTGGCTGATCTGCCGCGGCTCTGGATTGATGGCGAGTTGTTTCGTAACTGCATTCTCAACTTTGTCACGAATGCCTCCCAGGCTATGCCGGATGGTGGCACGATAACTCTGGGGGCGCAGCTCGAAGGTAGAGTGGTAAAGCTGATTTTCAGCGACCAAGGGAACGGCATAGCCCCGGAGGATATTGGTAAAATATTCCAACCCTATTTCACCACCAAAGATGTGGGTATCGGCTTGGGGCTCGCTATTACCGAACGGATTATCAAGGAGCATGGCGGTGAAATAGAGATTGAAAGCACCATGGGCAGCGGAACAACCTTTACCGTTTCGTTGCCGTTGCAGCCATCCGAGGCTTGATATGACGATAGAGGAACCATGACATAAGAAATATTTACTTTAAATATTTCTTATAATTCTTGAAAATTAATGCTCTATATGCTATATTCAATTATGTGACTTAGATAT
>JAQUCQ010000270.1 GCA_028686145.1 Desulfuromonadaceae bacterium
GAATGAACATGGCAGGGATGATATCCTGATCGTGGACCACCTTGGTAAGACCGATAAATGGCGCAACCTGTCACCGCTGCGCTTTATGGATTATCTGGAGAAAGATGTGTTCGAGCACATGCTGGACGACGGCTCTCTGGCCGAACGCCTGCCTGACGCCCACAACCTTGAGGCAGTCCTTCATCTAGGGGCCTGCTCGGCTACAACCGAACCTGACGCCAGTTATTTGATCAAAAACAACTTTGAATATTCCCGCAAACTAGCTTTGACTGCACTAAAAGCCGATGCCCGTTTTATTTATGCCTCCAGTGCCGCAACATACGGAGATGGAGAAAACGGCTTTTCCGATAACGACAGCCAGCTATCACTGCTTCGGCCAATGAATATGTACGGTTACTCCAAGCAACTCTTTGATCTATGGGCTTTGCGGCGGGGTATTCTCGACAAAATTGTCGGTATCAAATATTTCAACGTTTATGGCCCTAACGAACAGCACAAAAATGAAATGCGGTCTCTCGTCCTGAAAGCCTATGAACAGATCGGAGCAACCGGTTCACTCCGATTGTTTAAATCTCATCGTCCCGAATACGGCGACGGCGAGCAACTGCGCGACTTTATTTATGTTAAAGATGCCGCAGCCATGACACTCCATTTTCTCTGGAACAAGAGCGCGAACGGCATCTTCAATGTCGGCGGAGGCACAACTGTCAGTTGGAACCGACTGGCTCGAGCCGTCTTCAATGCCATGGAGCGCCCGGTCAGCATCGAGTACATCGATATGCCGGAATCGATCCGTAACACCTACCAATATCTGACCTGTGCCGAAACCGCGAAGATCCGTGCGTCTGGCTACACGGGACCGGTCACCCCTGTGGAAGATGCGGTCGCCGATTATATCAGGAACTATCTCATACCCGGTAAACGGCTTGGTGACTGATAGAGTCGTCAGCCGCCATGAGTCAGGATTTTTGACAATGTACACAAATGCCTTTTATTTTTTAGCTACAAATTTCATTACTGACAGGTATCTCAATGTCCCTTGCTGAACAGATTTTAGAAGGCAATGTTCGCGCTGCCGCCCGGCTGATGCGCGACATCGACGATGGTCGCCCTCAGGCGATTGATGACTTAAAGCTGCTCTACCCCCATACCGGCAACGCATATATTATCGGCATAACCGGTCCTCCGGGCGCGGGCAAATCAACCCTTGTCGATCAACTTACCGCCTCATTCCGCAGCCAGGGGAAAAAAGTCGGCGTGGTTGCAATTGATCCCACCAGCCCCTTTACCGGCGGCGCGATCCTGGGCGATCGTATCCGCATGAACCGCCACTCCTGTGACGAAGGAGTTTTTATCCGCAGCCTGGCCACTCGTGGAGCCCTGGGAGGACTTTCACGCTCAACCTCAGATGTTGCCCTGGTAATGGACGCGCTGGGCATGGACATTGTTATTATAGAAACAGTTGGGGTCGGGCAGGACGAGGTGGATATCGTCAAAGAGGCTCACACGACCTGTGTCGTGATGGTACCGGGACTCGGCGACGACATTCAGGCCATCAAGGCCGGAATACTCGAAATCGGCGATATTTTTGTCGTCAACAAGGCAGACCGGGAGGGCGCCGACCGTACAGCCCGTGAACTGAGCACCATGCTGGAAATGCGGCATGCTGACGCGGAGGCCTGGAGCCCGAAAGTGATGAAAACAGAGGCGCAACGCGGCACCGGCATTGATGAATTGATCAACGAAATCATGGCCCATCGCACTTTTTTCCTGTCAAGTGGGACCATTTATGACTTTCTGCGCGAACGCAGCCAACGCCATTTTATGAGTATCCTGCGTGACACCCTTTTCAAAA
Organism: Desulfuromonadaceae bacterium; assembly: GCA_028686145.1. Classification (GTDB taxonomy): domain Bacteria; phylum Desulfobacterota; class Desulfuromonadia; order Geobacterales; family Pseudopelobacteraceae; genus JACRCG01. The sequence continues at coordinate 1,856 of JAQUCQ010000270.1, forward strand.
AAGCTTTACTGTTCATGGCAAAGAGCGGCACTCTTGACAGAGTTGTAGCTCATATGGGCAATTACCAGATTGATCCATATTCAGCAGTCGAAGAGGTCGTCTCAGAAATCATGCCTGACCATATTGATTAATGTTAAAAAGTTGAATTTTTCTCAAATTACTCTATACTTTGCCTATACGTACGCCTGACAATCTTTCCTTTGGCATAAAAACTCAGGGTATTTATGAAGCTTCATAGCTTGATTGTACTTAAATATATTTTCACTTACTAATGGAGACCAATGATGCCACTTAGCGGAATCGCCTTGATAATTATAGCTGTAGCGCTCTGTATTCTGGTATTGGTTTTAATTCCGACCGTTCTTGAAATCAGACGAACGGCAAAATCCGTCGGTGAGTTGGCTGAGATGGTTCAGTGCGAATTGAAACCAACTCTACAGGAATTGACCGGAGTCCTTGCAGAATTAAAAATTGTTGGCGGCGGCTTGGCAGAGCACACAGGTGATGTCAAACATTTCATGTCTGCTCTTGGTGAGGCCGGCATTAATCTGAGTATGGTCAACCGTTCGGTTGGCGTTGTCGCGGGTATTCTCAACACCACGTCAGTCTGGGCAACCGGAACCAAAGTAGCTGCAAAGTACATGTTTGAACGTTATCTAAAAAAACGGGGAGGTATGTAATCATGTCTGACAAATGTGAAGTATCAGCGGGAACTGTATTGGTATCGTTTGTGGCCGGTGCAGCAATCGGAGCTGGTTTAGCTCTGCTCTACGCACCAAAAAGTGGGCGGGAGATGCGTGAGAACATTCTTGACCTAACGGAAGATGCAGTAGACAAGATCAAAGAATACGCTAAAGAGGCTCAGGAAAAAATCAAAAATGCCGTTGAAGACGGCAAGGAAGCCTTTGTCGAAAAGAAATCCGTTTTAACATCAGCAATTGAAGCGGGCCGGGAGGCAATGCAAAAAGAACGGACACCAGCACCATAATCAGTACAACTAAAGAGTACAAAAAGACCGCATAACACTGAACCCATGAGAATATGCAGAGACCAAGCGGGTACTCTTGGAATCAGTCGGGTATACAATTAAACAACTCATTAAGATGCAGCGTCATTTAACGCCAACGGAAACGTTGGCGTTTTTTTAAACATACTCCATGTGACTTTTCGCTTTCATGATTTATGGTATCTCAATCAATCCTCTATCGGTCTTGTTGCCACATTTCTGATAGAGTAAATTAAAGTTTGCCCTCGTAAACCAGGTTGGTATATCTAGTACCAAGTCTAAAAATATATCGTTTGCACTTCTTTTCTATTCAACTGGTAACAATGCTCCATCCATCTTCATCTTATCCTCAGAAGGGCGTTTTGAATTGGCCATCCTCGACCGCTACATCGGCAAAACGTGGATATCATTACTTGCCCTCTGTTTGAGCGGCTTTGTTTCGATTTATCTTGTTATTGACCTGATTGAAAATATTCCACGTTTTTTGCGGTCCGGGTCAGCTGCGAAAGATATAGTTTTGTACTTTATCCTGAAATTTCCGGAAATGATCAGTCGGACCGCCACGTTCTCAACTCTTATGGCCACACTGCTGACACTCGGGTTGCTGTCACGTGATAGCGAAATTATTGCCATGCGCAGCTGCGGCATCAGTCTCCTGAGAATTTCGCTTCCAATGCTGGTTCTTGGAGTAGTTTCCAGTATTTTGTTATTGATCAACGCTGAATTGATTTTGCCGCACAGTTATGCTCGTACCCAAATGATACATAGAACCAGTATTAATACCAATGGTAATCGTCTTGCTTTCAAGCGAAATAATATCTGGTTCCGCTCCAAATCAATGATCCTGCAAGCACGTCTATTTGAGCCCGAAAAAAAAATGTTGAGCGGAGTGGTAGTCTGGACTGTCGATAGCTCCATGAACCCAATAAGTAGAATTGATGCCGATACAGCAGTCTATCGGGAAGGGCACTGGATTCTACATTCTGCAGTGCAAAAAAACTTTTTATCATCAACATATCAGTCGAAAAAAATGACATCAATGACGTTGCATATCGCCTTAAGGTTAGAGGACCTAAACGTTCTGGGGAGCGATGCCGACAACATGAGTATCCGGGCGCTGCACGAGTATGCGGAAAATCTAAGGCTTGGCGGCTATCAGGCTTACCGCTACCTGACGCTGATGCATTCCAAGATTTCCTCATCGTTTGCACCATTGGTCATGGTACTGCTTGGAATCCCCTTTGCTACTCGAAGCAGTCGTAACGGTGGCATTGCCAGGGGAATAGGTGCCAGCATCGGGATTGGCTTTACCTATTTTGTAGTAAATGCGGTATTGCTTTCCTTTGGCCGGAGTGGTGTTCTACCTCCGGTAGTTGCAGCCTGGGGAGCTAATTTCCTATTTATGCTAAGTGGAATTTGGCTGGCACTGACGGTTAATAAATAAGTCAGTTGCGCACTGAGAAGTCTAAAACCAAGAAACCTCCGTCAGATAAGTTTAGTTCCTGATTTCGCGTAGATGAACAACACGGTGAAATGTGTACTGCCTGTATTACGCACGTTACCCTCACAATTCCACACGACAAGGATGCATGCATGTCTTCGTTAAACACAACTTCGAACAATTCTCTTTCTGAGATCCATTCTACTACGGACGCTGTCATGATTTCTGTTGTTATTGCCGCCTACAATGAGGAAGACCGTATTTATCCCTCATTGGTCAAAATTGCTGATTTTTTACGTGATAATAAATTGGGACATGAAATTATCGTCGTTGATGATGGAAGCAGTGACAATACCAGCACATTGAGTGAGACGTTGTCATCACGCATACACAATCTTAAAATCATCCGTTACTCGGTGAACAAGGGCAAAGGTTATGCGTTACGACAAGGCGTTCTTGCATCGCAGGGCACGTTAGTTCTTTTGACAGACGCAGACCTCTCAACTCCTATCGAAGAGC
>JAQUCQ010000271.1 GCA_028686145.1 Desulfuromonadaceae bacterium
GTCCATAGCTGTCGTTGTTGTTGGTGTTATTCTGGTATTTGTTATTCCGACATTTGCTAAAATGTTTACCGAATTTGGAGGCGAATTGCCAGCCCCAACCAGATTCGTCATTGCTCTCAGTAACTTCCTTGTTAAGTATATAATTGTATTGATCGGTGGCTTCTATGCAATTATCTGGGCTATAAAAAAATATTACTCTACCCCGATTGGCCGGAAGAATATTGATCAGATGGCACTCAAGGCACCGATTGTCGGCCCGCTGATCAGGAAAGTTTCCGTAGCAAAATTCACCAGAACCTTAGGTACGATGGTCAGTTCAGGTGTGCCGATTATGGATGGGCTTGAAATTGTTGCTAAAACTGCTGGTAATAAAATTGTTGAAGAGGCAATCTATTCTGTTCGACAGGCAATTTCTGAAGGAAAAACCATGGCTGAACCGCTTGCTTCATGTGGAGTTTTCCCCCCGATGGTAGTACAGATGATCTCGGTCGGTGAAGCAACCGGTGCCATGGATGCTATGCTAAACAAAATTGCCGATTTTTATGATGATGAGGTCGATGATGCCGTAGGCGCCATGACTGCAATGATGGAACCGCTTTTGATGGTATTTCTCGGAACTACCGTTGGTGGACTGGTTGTTGCCATGTATCTGCCGATATTTAAATTGGCGGGGGCCGTTGGCGGTTGAGTATGGGGTCAGAACGAAGGCTCAGGCTCTTCATCTATGCCAGAATAATAGTTTCTTTTCTTTTTCTGGCTGCTACTCTACTACTTAATTATCAAGACTCTTCTGCTGGAATCGAACGCTTTCAACCTGGTGTAATCAAGTTGATGGCGTTTTCTTTTGTATTTTCGATCATTTCACTACTAGCCCTTAATAGACGGAAATTCACCCTGTTTCTTACCAATCTTCAGGTAATCTGGGAATTATCCTTTGTTACCGTCCTTATACTTTTTACTGATGGAATTTTAAGCCCGTATTCTTTTTTATATCTGCTGTCAATCATGATTGCCGGCATGTTACTTGGGCGTCGTCAAGCTCTCTATACGGCGTCGCTGTGCGGTATTCTGTACGGCACGATTATAGATTTTCAATATTTTGGATATCTTTCATTTATAGGTTTAAGTCAGGATGATGCTTTTCAGATAGGTCCATTACGGCTTTTTTATACAATATCTTTCAACCTGATTGCTTTTGGATTGACCGCCTTTGTTACCGGATTGCTGGCAGAGCGTGCCCGCCTGAGTGAGGAGGCTCTGCAACGGTCGTCAATTGATTATTTCGAACTTGCCCAGTTGAACTCTGCTATTGTCGCTCATAGTGAGAGTGGTCTTTTAACAACAACCGTAACAGGTCGAATCAGGGTTTTTAATCCGCATGCCGAAGCTATCGTTGGGCTCAAGCAGTCTGATGTCTATGATACGCAGATTGAATCGCTATTTCCGCAGTTATCTGATTTTTATGATCTGAGTGGCTGTTCGATGAAACGGGAGTTTGAATATCAGGCCGCTAACGGGACTGTCATGATATTGGGGTACCGTGTGGCTCCATTCACTGATAATAAAGGATTACTGACTGGCTATATTTTAAACTTTAGGGATATTACCGATATGCGGCGCATGGAGCTTGCGCTGAAAAAAGCTGATCGACTTGCAGCACTCGGCGAGCTCTCGGCCCGTATGGCACATGAAATCCGTAATCCTCTTGCGGCGTTGTGCGGTTCTGTGCAACTCTTGTCATGTGCTACTGATATTCAGGAACACGATGCAAAGCTTCTGGCAATTGTCACCCGGGAAGCCGAACGGCTTGATGCGCTGATATCTGAATTCTTGATGTATGCTCGCCCCGCAACTCCGCAGTTTCAAAGAGTAATGTTGAATTCATATATTGAGGAAGAACTTCTGTTTCTGGTTCAAGATTCCCGTTTTGCCTCCATAACGCTACATAATCTTGTACCAAAATCGGCTGAAGTGACTTTTGATCCGAATCAGCTTCACCAAGTCATTATCAATCTGATGCAAAATGCCGCTGATGCAATGCCGGATGGAGGAGAAATCCGGATTGAATGCAGCGTTACACCTGTCGCTGTTAGTATCAGCATTATCGATACTGGTGTCGGGATAGCAGAAGATGCAGCGAAGCACCTTTTTGAGCCTTTCTGGACAACAAAACCGGCCGGAACCGGACTCGGACTCGCGATAAGTTATCGCATTATCGAAGCACATGGCGGTACTCTCTCGGTTGAATCGCCTCCTGGCGGTGGGTGCAGATTTAATATCACACTGCAGGTCCCTTAATTCATGGCCATTCCTGTTTTATACAGTTTCCGCAATCTCTCCACACGCAGATTAACGACGTTTTTAACCGCTTCCGGAATGGCTCTGGTTGTGTTTGTTTTTGCATCCATCCTGATGCTGTCGGCTGGATTGGAGAAAACGCTGATTGAAACCGGTTCTGACGATAATGTTATAATAACTCGAAAGTCTGCGAACTCAGAGGTGCAAAGCGGTGTTGAGCGGTCGCAGGCGGCCATTATTGAAAGTCTGCCTGATATTGCCACCGATAATCATGGTGATGCGTTACTGGCCAAGGAGTTGGTGGTACTAATAAGTCTTCCGAAAAGGGGGAGTGATAAACCTGCCAATGTAGTAATACGCGGTATACAGGGTGCCTCTCTGAAACTCAGGCCGCAGGTGTCATTGCGTGAAGGGAGAATGCCCAGGCCTGGTTCATCCGAAATTATGGCCGGAAGCAGTATTGCTGCCCGATTCAAGGGTGGGGGGATTGGTGAGACCCTCCGTTTCGGCATGCGTGATTGGAGAGTAGTCGGGATTTTTGATGCCGGTGCGACCGGTTTCAGTTCCGAAATATGGGGTGATGCAACGCAGTTGATGCAGGCGTTTCGTCGGCCAGTATATTCTTCAATTCTTTTTCGTCTGCGTGATAGTGCCGCTTTTCCTGCTGTCAAGGCCAAGCTGGAAACTGATCCGCGGCTGACGGTGGATGTGCGCCGCGAAACCCGCTATTACCGTGATCAGTCAGAAGCGATGGCAAAATTTCTCCGGATTCTTGGACTGTCATTAACAGTAATTTTTTCGATCGGCGCAATCATCGGCGCCATGATAACCATGTACGCTGCCGTAGCCAACAGGGTAGGCGAGATCGGTACGCTCCGTGCTCTCGGATTTCAGCGATCAAATATCCTGACGGCTTTTCTGCTTGAAGCCTTTTTTCTGGGGTTGATAGGTGGCATCACCGGACTGTTATGCGCTTCATTTATGCAACTGATTACCATCTCTACAATGAATTGGCAGACCTTTTCGGAGTTGGCGTTCTCTTTTACACTTACATTTGATATTGCCTGGAAGTCATTGCTGTTTTCGGTCGTAATGGGTTTTCTTGGTGGTGTCATCCCCGCCATCAGGGCTAGCAGGCTCAAGATTGTTGATGCATTGAGGGAACATTGATTTGAACAATTTCAAGGAAGGAACTCAGGTATGCTCCACAAGTTAATCCTTAACAAAACGCTAATGGTAAGTTCACTTATTTCAGTCTCTTTTGCGCTCTACGGAATGGATTATGTCCTTCTCGGGAACGTAAAGGAATTGACTATCTGGTTTTTAGGTAATCTTGCTTTTTTACCAGTTTACGTCATTATTGTTACACTACTCATTGAACGGGTGATCAAAGAGAGAGAGCGCCAGGCAGTTATGCGGAAACTGAATATGGTTATTGGCGTTTTTTTCAGTGAAGTAGGCAATCGCCTTCTCAAAGAGCTATCTGTGTGTGTTGTTTCTTGCGATGATCTGAAACGGCATTTACTTATAAATGCAACGTGGAAGGAACAGGACTTTTCTACCACACTCGAATATTTGCGAAAAAGTAATATTAGAATTGAGTCGAGCCTCTGTAGTAAGCGCGTGATAAAAGCGTTACTGATCGAAAAACGAAGTTTTTTGGTCAGCCTGCTTGAAAATCAGAACCTTTTGGAGCATGAAGAATTTACTGACTTACTGTGGGCCGTTTTTCATCTGGTAGAGGAACTTGAAGCACGGGAAACATTTGATGACATGCCGCAGAGCGATGTTGACCATATTGACGGCGATATAAAACGGGTAGTTGGACACCTTTCCCGTGAATGGGTCATGTATATGCAGCATTTAACGCGTGACTACCCATATCTTTTTTCTCTGGCTGTCCGACTTAATCCGATGATTGACTCTCCCGATCCAGCAGTGTACTAGGAAAACCAGGGCTGACCTTCATTTTAAAATGTTGCGTTGTCATATGATCAATTGTACTTGTTTGTTTGATTTGTGGAGTGTTCTTTAAGTTGAGATGAAACAAACCCCTTTCCTTGACAGCAACTGACAGTTCTGTTAAAGATACGGCTCACGGGCGTTTAGCTCAGCGGGAGAGCACTGCCTTCACACGGCAGGGGTCACTGGTTCAATCCCAGTAACGCCCACCAAATAAATCAAGAGGTTAGGCTATAAAGCTAACCTCTTTTATTGTTAATTGAGCACGTGTTGAGCGCATTGTAAATTAATAAACCGGGTTTTCTTGAATACTGCAATGCTTTGCCCACATTGTAACCAGAAAGGTCAAATCAGGATAATACCTGTTGTTCATAAAAAAACAGGTAATAGCGTTTGAGAGTTCTAGATTTCTTGTGTTAAATAACACTAAAACACAGAGTATAAAAAGGAGACTGAGTTGACCATCAACATTGAAGACTTAATTAATGAACTGCCTCAAGCCTCTATCCAGAGTGTTGAAAAT
>JAQUCQ010000272.1 GCA_028686145.1 Desulfuromonadaceae bacterium
GTCGGCCTCCGGATACATCCGCCGGAGCACTGACCAGGTGCCGTGATCCAGCCCCCAGGATTCATCGGCTTTCACTTCATTGTCCTTGAATAGTTCCAGCACACGGTTCGCCAGTTCCGGAGCACCGGGCGCAGGATACTCGACGTGAAAAAGCTCCTCCGGGAAGCCGTAGAAGTCGTGAATCGTCCGGGGCGACTTCATGGCGGTAACCATGCTGCCATCGGTTTCCCAGTGTGCAGAAACAGAGAGGATCGCCTCCGGGCGGGGAATCGTCAGGGCAACGTCCCTCCATGCCGCGGTAAACGGGGTTTCCTCAATCGCGTTCATCGGGCTGCCGTGACCGATGAATAGAACCGGCATTCGTTGTTCCGTAGTCATGATGATTTACCTCCGTCGGTCATTGTATCAGCTTTCACAGAGCCGTTTCCGCAATGCTTTTTCCCGATCAATCCCGGTTCAGCCAGCAGCAGTCTGTTTTTCGGAGTAATATCCTCCGGGATTAACTGAGTAAATACCCTGTACCCATGAGAACGCAGCCGGGACACCCTGGCGGCATCCATTGCCAGAGGACCATCCATCCACCCCTGAAGGTCACCGAGGTCGGCATCCTTCATGTTATGACAACAGGGCAATACGGCAACGACAGCCCCGGCTTCAACCGCCTTGTCGAGAATTACATCGGTGAGACTGCCGCAAGCATGAGCCGAGACGACAATGTCACGGTGATGCAGCTCCACGTTACAAATATCAGTTTCAACAAACTGGATGCGATCCCTTAAACGCGGCCAACCGGTTTTCAAGGATGTTGCGAGAGTTGCAGCACTCTTGGGAATACGCCGATCCACGGCCAGAGCCACTGGGGAGCTGTCATCCAGCAACAAAAGGATCTGAGCCAGCAGCCCATGACCACATGCCAGATCGACAATCCGCCCACCTCTGAAGCGGCGACGCACCCGACGAGCAACCTCCCACGCTTCGTACAACTCCTTGCGCGGCAGGCAGCCGGCATGGCAGACCGCCCGGGCAATGGCATCAAACAGGGTGTCCCCGCAAAATTTGTGGAGATCTTTTTCGGTAAGCCGGTTGCGTGACGAGCGGTCCAAGGAACTAACGGAGCTGATCGTTTGCCCGCAGAGAACAGATGTTGGCCGGTTCTGGTCACTCATGGGCGATGAGCTCTCCACTTCACTTGCCGCTCTTCAGCACATTCAGCCGCTCCTGGGCAATCTTGGCGTTTGGCGAATCTGCATGGCTTAGTCAGCATGTTCTGCTTCAACGGCTAGCTTAGAGGAGAGCAGCCGTTCACGTATGGAATTAAAAACCTCTGCGAAACCTTCATTCACGGACCAACGCTGTATCTCATCCAAATCTACAAGGTGATCACGGGCAACCAGAATTGCCTGCTCCAGGCTTTGTTGATCTTTCCAATGATAATATGCTGCAAGTCTGTCCTTGACACTGTCCGTTGGAGAAAGAAGGCGAAGCAATCCGGTTGAATAGCGAAGGGTGGTGATTTTAGCAGGTGGCTTGTCACCTATTGCAAGCGGACCTGAGGGGAACTCGATAAAGTAGGCCGTCTCTGGATTTTTAAAATAGCGCTGTTCTTCAACAAAATTTATTTCGGCGAGGGCAGAGCGGATTTTCTGACGACTCGACATGCCGGTCGCAATAAAATCAAGATCAAACGAACTGTACCTGTTTTCGGAATAAATGCTGATACATGCTCCTCCAACCAGCACAACGTCGATACCCTTGTTGTTCAGGTGATCGGCAACAAAAGCAGCCAACTCACCAATGGAAAGTTCACTCAGTGTGATCACAGAGGTTTTCCTCTCCGACGCGGGCGCCGCCTGTTGAGGAGAAGCCTGTCTTGAAGGTCCTGTTCATAGAATGAAATAGCTTTATTGAGAAACGCAGTCAGTTCAGCCAGAAAGGGATATCGTGGATTGAAGTTGTACAGGCGGGTACGTCCGGCAGTCCGGCTGACAAGAACACCGCCAGCCTCAAGCTTGTCGAGTTGTTTTTGAATCGGCGCAAGAGAGGTTATAAAAAAGCTCGCGATCTCACGGGCATATCCTTCATCCCTGGCCGCAAGAAAGACAAGAACCCGTTCGCAGCTTATGGATCCAAGTATGGATTCGAGCATATGGCTTACCCGTAGATAGATTGTAGGTCATATGACCTATATAATAAGTCAGTATATCAGGTTGTAATGTTTGTCAAGAATAGAAAACATGAATTGAATGACAGAAAGTCAAACCTGACCATGGAGCTCTCTTATGGAAAATGATCTCTCCACTTCACTTGCCGCCCTTCAGCGCATTCAGCCGCTCCTGGGCAATCTTTGCGTTTGGCGAGCCTGCATACTTGGTGACTATCTCTTCGTACAGTTTTACCGCATGCTCCCTGTTGTTCTGTTTCTCTTCGAACTGCGCTGTTTCAAGCTGCTGCTTCCCATTGTCGCTGGAACAGGCGGTCAAGACAGTGCAGCAGACGGCCAACAGAATCAGGATGTATTTTTTCATGGTAGCTCCCTTTTATTTATCGATTTGTATGGAGTTGAGAAACGGGGCTATGCGGCCCCTCGATCCTTTTACTGGTCGATTCCACAAGCTCCAGAATAAATAGGGGTCAGAGCAGATGTTCCAGCAGAAAAAGACCGATCATGGCGATGCCGATGGCAAGTTTGCCCGCTACTCCCAAAGCCAGGCCCACCACCGTACCAAAACCGGCACGGCCTGCCTGATCCAGACTCCGCTGCAGCGACAACTCTCCGATTACCGCACCCACGAACGGTCCGAACAGGATGCCCGGAATCCCGAGAGAAATCCCCACGACCCCTCCCAGCACCGCGCCCACCATGGCCCGGCGTGAACCGCCGTACTTTTTGACTCCCAGAATGGAGGCAGCAAACTCCACGACATACGTCACTCCGGCCATTCCTCCCAGAATCAGCAGGGTCCAGATTCCTACATAGCGGAAGTCCTCCGCCCAGGCCCCAAGGAGCAGTCCCAGAAACAGAATCGGCGCACCAGGCACAACCGGCAGCAGCAGACCGGACAGGCCGGTTATGGTGCAAATTGCGCTGAAGATCCAGAGTATCAATGAGTGGTCAGACATAATTCCACTTTGTCCTGTTCGACTTCTGATGGCAGCTTATACCATCCAAGTATTCGTTAGTCGGGCAGAGAAATCAAGGGGTTTAAGTCGGGGTGTACCGGGGGGAGAGGGGCGGGGGAATATATTTGTCTTGAGTTGTTTTGCTTTTGTGGGCGCATGTCAGCTGTTTTTTGTTGATGCACTATCTTTTGGATTACCTGCTGATAAGATTGCAGGTCATATGAGTAAGCCGATGTATCAGGCTGTAACGTTTATCAAGAGTTGTAAGTAGAGTTCGAAAAACACGGATAGCAGTAAGTCAAACCTGACCCCGAAAGTTCCTCTATTTCACACTTGGTGAATTGCTTTTTTCCCCAAACAGCACTTCTTGAGTTTTTTGCCACTTTTGCACGGACATGGATCATTTCTTCCAACTTTGTGCTTTCGCTCCATTGTAGCCAATGATTGAGTAAAATCGCCAGATCGTGGCATGTCCCGGGTTATAAAATCCATTTGAGCACTCTGCTGCCATTCATACGAGAGATATATTCCGAATCTAAGAGAATGACTTGTGGGAGAGATACATGCCCCAAACCAGCTGGACGCCTTCTGGGAATACTTGCGGCGCTCGCAATGTTTTTGTAGTAATGGGCCTGCAACCGTTACCGGATCATCGTTGATGTGAATGGTTAAACCGGTACTTGCAGTGTCAAGCCCAATGGTTATGTCATGATTCTTGCGATCCTGTAATGCAAGCTGCGTAAGTTTATCAATACCTCGGCTTACATCAACGACCGTGTCCTCGCTCAGCGTCAGCAGAAGAAATCCGAAATCAATAGTTCCTGGATCAGGATCCGCCTCTATTTTCTTTACAATGCGTCCCAGAGTAGTCGATGTAAAACGGGTCAATATCCCACTTGGGTTTCTTTTCCCTTTAACGCCGTCTCGGCGAACAGCCATCGCAACATCAAGATCCGCCGAGATGTCGTCGCCAAGCTGAACAATGTCATATTTATCATCTAGCCATAGATTGTTTTTCAAGTGATACGACAGAATTGTAAGTTCATGAGAGGTGAGAATTTTTTCGGAATAATTTGCGCGGCGATTCACATAACTCAGGAAATGAAGTGGTGACGGCAACATCTCTGTCATTGCGTCAAGGGTAAAAACGTCCAAAACGAGTGGTGGTTGAATCGAGTCGGTAGTTTCATACTTAAGAAACTGCCGTGTCTGGAAGCTCAATGCCGGATAGTGATCTGAAACTACACAGAAGATGTAAATCTCTTTTAACGTTTTTGGAACTGTTATTATTTTGGAGTTACCATCAACCAATTTGTACCTAGGCACTCCTAGCGACTTCGAGCAGATAAGGCCTTGGTTATATGAATCTTGAACACTTTTTTTGAAGTCATCCTTGATTTGACGATCATTTCCTTTCCTGGCTTCCAACGTTAATCGCTTCGATTTCGCTTGAACAACTATTGCACGATTTCCATATATCACTAGGACATCGATCTCACCAATTTTGTCCTTAGATGCAAAGATATCTACATTCGAAAAACCCGGTCTTTCCCAAAGACTAGTTCTAGTCGGTCTCGACAAAACTCTTCGGTAAACCTTCCTCTGTTCCGCATTGCGGAGTCTGCATATGTTTTGTCGGCTCCCATCCAATAAAATGGTGA
>JAQUCQ010000273.1 GCA_028686145.1 Desulfuromonadaceae bacterium
TCGCAGGGGGTGCAGTACCAGTCCTCATACTCTCCAAGGTAGATGTCACCCTTGTCGAGGACGTCCTTGAAGATGCGGCTGACCCCATTTTTGTGGCGTTCTTGGGTAGTGCGTATAAAGTCGTTGTGGGATATCCCCAGGCGCTCCCAGAGAGCCTGAAACCGCTTAACCACTCGGTCAGCCAATTCCAGAGGTGTCTCGCCTGCAGTTGTGGCGGCCTTCTCCACTTTCTGACCATGTTCATCGCTGCCGGTCAGAAAATAGACATCAAATCCCATCAAGCGCTTGTAGCGAGCCAGGACATCACCGGCGACCGTGGTGTAGGCGTGGCCGATATGCGGCACATCGTTCACATAATAGATCGGGGTGGTTACATAAAAAGTCGGTTTCATATCAGGCTCCTGATGGTGGTTTCGGTGTGCTACTATCAGTGGTGGCACCGGGCTGTTTGCGGTGGCTATGCTTGCGGGAACGATGCTTCTTGCGTGGTTGCCCGGTTTTAGGTGTTTCCGATGAAGCGGCCGACGCCGTATTTTCTTTGGGTGGTGGTGGAGCAGCAGGCGCAGCTTTTGCGGCGTTTTCGGCCTGAGTATATGATTCTAGGGACGTTTTTTCCTGTTTACGGCGCTGTTCCGGGCGACGTTCACGGGTGCGTTGTGGAGCCCGGCATGGCGCCGGTGCTGCAGCGGCAGCAGCGGCAGCTGCGGCAGGAGCGCCGTCTCCAAGAATCTCATCCCGCTTGATGACGATTATCTTGTTATCGTCAAGTTTGAGAGTGATATTCCCGGTGAGGATATTGACTTTATCAACCACTCCAACGGCATTGACCGTTCTGACTCGCTTACCCGATTTTGGGAAATTTTTGCGCAGGCAGCAATAGGTTTCGTATTCATAATCAAGGCAGCACAACAGCCGTCCGCATTGTCCGGATATTTTATTGGGATTGAGAGCCAAATTCTGTTCTTTGGCCATTTTTACTGATACCGGTTGAAATTCACGCAGCCAGGAACTGCAGCAGAGTTCTCGACCACAAATGCCGATCCCGCCGGTCATTTTTGCTTCATCGCGCACGCCGATCTGACGCATTTCGATACGGGTGTGAAAAGAGTGGGCGAGATCTTTTACCAGATCACGGAAATCAACCCGGCCGTCAGCAGTAAAGAAAAAGACCGCCTTGCTGCTGTCAAACTGATACTCAACCCGCACCAGCTTCATCGGCATATTACGTTCAATGATCCGGCTGCAGCAGAAACGGTACGCTTCCTGCTCTTTCTGGGAAATACGCTCAACGGTTGCCAGATCATCAGCTGTCGCCTTACGCTTGACAAGTGCCAGAGATCCGGTTGTTCCGGCCTCTTTTTCTACCGGTGGCTTGACCACTTGACCAACCCCAACGCCCCGTTCAGTTTCAACGACAACGCGATCTCCCTGAGTAATATCAAGTGCTCCGGCATCAAAATCAAACAGCTTGCCGGCGTTGCTGAATTGGATAGTTACGATATGTGACAAAAAGACCTCCTGAATAATTTCGTGTGATACCTTGTCATCTGCCGCTGTCAGCCATGCTCATAAATAGATGATCAAGAGCCAGCTTGGGGTTTGCGTTGCGCTGAACGTCGCGTTTGGTTTCATAGATGCGTTCCAGCAACTCCAAATTACGCGGTAATGAACATCGTGTTGCTATAGATTCAATCGCAGTTCTGGCCGAGCGATTGACAATGTCTCCGCTCCCTGCTCCCAGATGAACTGCATCACGGAAAAAGGAAAGCAGCATGTCGAGTAGTTCGACTGTTGCATCCCGGTTACCGGACAACTCCTCTGCGGCATCGAAAACGGTCGCAATTCTGTTGATGTTTAACTGGCTTACTCTGGACAATACCGCTTCACGCCGGGCAACCAATGCTTCATTATCCAGTTCCAGACATCTCTGTAAACTGCCTCCCGACATCGGTGCGATAAGAGCAGCTGCCTCAGCTGTCATGCCATTCCGCTCAAGAAGAGAAATCACATGTTCGGGAGAAAGCGGAGCGAATCTGATCAACTGACAGCGTGAACGAACCGTTGGCAGCAGCATACCGGCATTTTCGGTCAGCAGGATGATCAAGGCGTCGCCGGGCGGTTCTTCAAGTGTTTTCAGCAAGGAGTTGGCAGCGCTCACGCTCATCCGTTCGGCCGGGTCTATTATGCACGCTTTGCGAGGCGCTTCGTAGGGGCGCAACGACAAGACGTGTTGCATTTCCCGTAACTGCTCGATACTGATGTCACGTTTATCCGGCAATGGTGCGATCAAATGAATGTCCGGGTGATTGTCCCCGCTTATTCTACGGCAAGAAGGGCAGACTCCACAGGCGTCGTCCGGCAGAGCTGTGCAGAAAAGCGCTTGAATCAGAGCTAATGCCGTTTTTTTGCGACCACACCCCGGCACTCCTTCAAACAGATAGGAATGTGCGGTTTTGCCACTCCGCAGAGAGCGACGCAGAACTTCAATAATCCGATCATGTCCCAGGACGTCAGCAAACGGCACGCAGTGCCTCCGGTATCCGTGCCAACACCTGTGTGGAAATTGTGGCAAAAATTTCGTCAATGCTATCAGTGCCGTTGATGATCAGAAAACGAGTCGAGTCATCAGTCGCAAGTTGTAGGTAGCCGGCACGAACTCGCTGATGGAAAGCCAATTCCTCCAGTTCAAAGCGTTCCTCGCGGGGGCCGCTGGACAACTCAATTCTGCGGCGTGCCCGTTCAAGACCAACGCGTGGGTCACAATCGACCAGCACGGTGAGGTCAGGTGACACTCCGTGACATGCATGATCGTTAAGGGTGTCGATGATACTTCGATCGATGCCGCGTCCAAAGCTCTGGTATGCCACCGTCGCATCGCAAAAACGGTCACACAGAACTATTTCGCCTGATTCGAGAGCTGGAGAGATGATCTCGGTGACGTGCTGGGCACGGGCGGCAGCATAGAGCATAAGTTCAGCCAGAGGCGAAAGGGCTCGGTTTTCAGCATCGAGCAGGATTGTGCGAATTTTGTCGGCAATCGGACAGCCGCCCGGCTCACGGGTCAAAACCGTACGCATGCCGTGAGTCGAGAGAAACTCTGACAGGAGCTTGATCTGGGTGGTCTTGCCGCACCCTTCCACACCTTCAAATGTAATAAAATAGCCCACGTGTTTTATCCTGGGCCGCATAGTCGGCTCTTCAATAAATTTAAGAATGGAATTATAGGGAAGCGCCCCTGAATTATCAACTTAAATTCCCACAGCATAGACATTACCGTATGACTTTCGGTTGCCAAAATAGGATCTGGTGGCTATAGTCAGACAGTTTGAGGTGTTTATATGACCATGAATGTTCAACAATTAGAAGCAGCGCTGGAATACACATTCCACGATCAGAGACTCCTTGTTCAGGCGCTGACACACCCGTCTTATCTGCATGAAGCTGGTGGGAGTGCTGGTGGAGACTATCAGCGTCTTGAATTCCTTGGTGATGCCGTATTGGGACTTTTGTTGGCCGAAATGCTGTACGAACGTTATCCGCAATGGGATGAAGGTGACCTGTCGCAACTGCGCTCCCGTTTGGCTGGTCAGGATGTTTTGGCTGATCGGGCTCGAACATTGTCAATCGGGGACCATATTCTTCTCGGTCGCGGGGAGGAAATAACTGGCGGCCAAGAGAAAGATTCGATTCTCGCAGATGTTCTGGAGTCTCTGATTGCAGCTCTCTATCGTGATGGAGGTCTTCTGGCAGCGCGTTCTCTGGTTATCCGGCTCTTTAGTGCGTTGGCGAATGCTCCGGGATCTCTTGTTCTGGGCCGCGACTCGAAGAGCGAACTGCAGGAATTCCTCTCTTCAAACGGTTTTCCGCTACCGGAATACCTGCTGATAGAGGAGTCGGGTCCACCGCACAACCGACTGTTCCGTTTCCAGATTCTTGTTGGCGGAACGGTCTTAGGTATGGGCCAGGGAAAGTCGAAGAAAATTGCTCAGCAGGCTGCGGCGGCTGAAACATTGGGGAAACTTCAGGCGAATATCGGTCAGACTGCGTGAAACCGGTCACGGTTCCCTTCTTTATAAGTCATCAGGGGTGCCCGCATACCTGTGTGTTTTGCGACCAACGGACAATCTCCGGAGCAAATGGAGATCTCCCGACTGCCGAACTGATCCGCGACAGGATTAACCTCTGGCGATCATCTGCAATGGAACGCCCCTTGGAAGTCGCTTTTTTCGGTGGCACCTTCACGGCACTTCCAGAAAAAATCCAGTCGGAGCTGCTGGCACCTCTACAGCCGCTTCTGGAAGCCGGCACGGTGGACTCGATACGAATCTCAACCCGTCCCGATTATATAGATGACGTAAGGGTAACGTGGTTGTCAGGAATGGGTGTCAGTACGATTGAGCTTGGTGTGCAGTCAATGGATGACAGCGTTCTGGCGGCATCCGGACGTGGCCATGTCGCGGCAGAATCGCTGAACGCTATCCGCTGCATTAAAAAACAGGGTCTCAGGGTTGGGGCACAGCTTATGCCCGGCCTGCCGGGCGATTCGTCAGCCTCCTCACTGGCTTCTCTGGAGCAGGTTGTTTCCGCAGGCGCGGATTTTATTCGTATCTATCCGACGGTAGTACTGCAAGGGACTGAACTGGCGCGACGGTATAGTGCCGGAGAATTCATTCCGTTATCTCTTGATCGCGGGGTGCGTCTCTGCACGCTGCTTTTGCATCGTGCCATGCAGGCAGGCATACCGGTTATCCGCATCGGTTTGCAGGCCGATCACG
>JAQUCQ010000274.1 GCA_028686145.1 Desulfuromonadaceae bacterium
CTACTTCGACTTGAAATTGGAAGCAAACGGATGGAAGCTGCCTGGAAAGTTTGGAAACAAATTGGTTCACCGGGCTGTTATGCAAAAGAGACGTTTCTGACATTCATGGCTGAAGCAAATGAGCTAGCCAAGGAATTTGAACGTGGCCCTTTATTGACCTCGGAAGAGTTGCTTGGAATAGGCGAGGGAGCAATTCGCCTTGGTGATTATCAAATGGCGCAAGCAGTTTCAGAACAGCTGGTGTCATGTGAACTTGGCCCTGGTGCACGCTTTTTTCAGTTATTGGCGCGATGTATCGTTCTTCAACAAACAACCAATAACCAGCATTTTTGGACGTTAGAGGCGTCAACTTACGAGCAACTGATGCAGATTGCAGAGTCTACTGCCGAGTTACTTGCCACGGAACCGGTTGTTGATTCAAGGCTGCCGTCATTTGCCGCCAGACTACTCCATTACACACACTTTGAATCAGAGAGCCTCACAAAAGCCTGCTGGAGTAAAATCGCTCTTATTGAAAACATACACAAAGATTGTACTGCAATCCTCCGACTACATTTTGAAAAGGACGTTTCAGGTCTCAGCGATTTAAGCCAAAAACTCCATCGGGCTGAAAAAGATGGAACATTCCGGATGTCTTATCTTGAGACATTGCTGTCCACATCAGTTGTTACGGATAATGACTGTGCCTTTCTGGCGCGTTATGCCTCTCCAATTGCTCTAACCAGTTGGCTTGATAATGGAGGGAGCGTTTCCGGTGATGGCGAATTTGGCACGGAGTTGCTTGCGATATATCTCCGGAGTTGCTCTGTTGATAGTAAGCGTCATGACAGCAGGAATCTAAGGGAAGCTTGTCAGAATTTTCTTGATCGCTTTAAGGATCAATTGCCAACGCTGAATCCCGAGTTTGTCGTTGATCTTGCAGGCAAGCTTATTTCCGCAGGATTACCGCATGAGGCATATTGTTTTGTCACCGATCTACTTCCTTCTGGCGAAATCTGGCTTTCCCCTCTCAGTAATTGTTATCTGGATGCGTTGATCACGTCAGAAAAATACGAGTTACTTGCAAAGACGCTAAACCGTATACCAGAGCGCTTTTGGGCCAGGGTTGTCTGGCAGATCAAGGCGCGGCTTGAATGTCTTACCGGTAAATTCTTTGATGCAAAAGTATCGTTAGAAAAAGGAATGTCATTTGGTGCCACTCCCCAGCTAACTCTGGAACTTATTGATGTATTACGAAAGACGGGTAATGAGAATGAAATTCCAGAACTCTTGGCAAAAGTACCGGAAAGTTCTCTTACTGTTTCTGATGAAAACAGCAGGCGAGTTATACTGAAAATGCTGGAAAATGGTCTGGAAAATGTGGCTGAACGCATTCTGCTCAACTGGTTTATACATGATCCGCAATCCAGTGCTGTGCCGATAACAGAAGTTTTCAATGGCCTCATTACTCGGCCAAATCCTACACCACTGCGTAATTTATCAGAAAATAACGCTTTAGTTGGAGTTCAATATTCCGATGGCAAGTCTACGTTGACCAAAATTATTGTCCCGCCTGATACAGCCCACAATCAATATTTTATCAGTTCAGAATCGCCACTTGGTAAACACCTGCTCGAAGCTTCGCTGCAAGAGCCATTCAAGGAAGGTATTATCACCTATACCGTTGAGGAACGGCTCCCTGCGCTCATTGCCGCTTATCGCATATCTAGTCATATTCGAGACAGTGCAAATCAAGGTAACGACCCATTCCACATGTTCACCGTTTCAGATGACATAAATGATTTTGTTGTTCAGATACATGAAATGATGTCAATCGGTAATCAGCAGCAACGCTCTGTTTTGGAGCATGGTCAACTGCCTATAATGGTCAAGGGATACTTTGTACGACGCCATGACCCTTTTGGTGCTGCAATCGGACTATTATCAGATGAGAGTGTTCCCAAAAGTCCTTTGCCAGATTTTGCGTCAAATGTTTTGCCTGATTCCATTGTGCTCGATGTCTACGCCTTGGCTTACCTGGCCATTACTGGGCTTTCAACCGGATTGATTTCCTTAAAAATATGTCTGCTTATCACTGCGGAAACAGAGTCGTGTGTACGGCAATGGTTGAATGAAAGAGAGCGGGAAGGTGGAGGCACATTGTCTCCGTTGCCTGACAGGAAGCTATTATTATTCACCGCCGAAGAAAACCGTCAACGGACAGAACGCATTGCGCAACGATTACAGGCTTTGCTCGACAGTGCGGAAGTAATAAGCCCCTCCTTAACTGATGTGATACCGGAACTCATAGATCTGCGTAACTGCCTCGATTTTTCAGTGTACTCAACACTTCGACTTGCTTTATCGATTAATATACCTTGGTTGTGTATTGATATGACGATGGCCCGCATAGCAGATGGCATTGGATGCCACGTGGTAAAGAACGGCCTTTTTTTCCTCACAGAAGCAAGCGGGCTTTCTGCTTTTGAAGATAGAAAATATGGCCTATTCCGCCATACCCTTGAAAAACTTCCGTTTCCAGTTACGCTTCGAGACCTTTTTGAGTTGAGTCGAGATGATGACGCTAATTCGATTGAAATACTGGCAAAGTTAATCCGACAATATCCAAATGCGTTTCAAAATGTTGAACGCGCAACACATGGGTTAAGGCTGCTGTTGTGGAGAGTTCTTCTAAAGGAATGGACTGACGGCATAATCAGTGGGTTAAAAACAGCAGATGATTTTCGCTTTCCACGGCATGTCAAAATGCTGGCAAACTCTTGCTTGTATGTAATTAGCCAGAATTACAAAGAAAATTCCGCAGAATACAATATCGCTTTATTTGTTTACACCATAGCAATAGACATCGCAAACGCAATAATCGTGCCTGCATGGGGAGAGCAATTGGTTGGCTTTGTCTGTCAATTTGCAATCGGATTTATAAAGGGACATTTTATGAGCATTGACCGTATTGATGCTCATCTGAAAACGATTCAGAAGTTGTCAAATCAACCAACTCCAGATCGTGATAATGAGTAACTTTACAAGGGGGGCGTATGCCAGAAGATCTAAATGATATCAACACCATTACAAACTCAGGAACCATTGGAGCAATCGCTGTCGGACGTGGTGCAACAGCGATTAACGCGAGTGGAGATGTTTCTATTGTTACCGCTGCTCTTGAAGGACGATTTGCAGCACTAGAACAGCTTATAGAACAACATCAGGATGCTGAATGCCTGAAGTGTTTACTAAAAGATGCAATAGCGACAACAAAGTCGGCAAAGCCGGAAGAAAGTGGCCCGCTGTGGGACAAAATTGCTCTGTACGGCGGCGCAATTGGATCAATAGCAAGCGGAATAACCGGTATTTTGGGTATGTTACCGAAGTAAATGCTATCGCCGAGATTTTGCGAATTCCGGGCCGAACATTTCGGGGGTCGGACCAAGCTAACTGGCCAACATATCGATATTAAGAAGATTTTACTCGTGTTACAACCTTAGAACCACATTTTTGATGGTAAAAACGAGCTTCTAACGTGCTGTTACTTGTTGCCACGAGATTTATGTTACCGGCTTCAACAGTTCCTTGATCCGCTCGAATTCCTCCGACATGCCTTCGTGGCGTGACCACCTTTCAACCTCCTCCATGTCATCCTCGGCGTCCGCCGCCACCATAATCGCCTGATCAAGGCACTGCCGGTCTTTCCAGTGATAGTAATTGGCCAACCGATCCTTGACGCAATCTGTTGCGGATAGCAGGCGCAGCGAGCCGGTGGTAAATTCCAGATGGGCTATGTTGCTGACCGGCTCGTCGCCGATGGCCAGCGGCCCGGAGGGGAATTCGACGAAAAAACGGGTGTCGGTATGGGTGAAGTAGCGATCCTTTTCCTGAAAACCGATTTCTCGCAAACAGGCGCCAATCTTCTTCCGTGTTGATCTGCACTCTTCGATAAAATCCAGGTCGTACGACAGGTAGCGGTTGTCGGTGTAGATCGAAACACAACTGCCTCCGGTCAGTACAATGTTAATGTCGTGCTGCCGCAAATGCCCGGCCACATAGGCGGCGACTTCACCGACCGACATTTCGCTGAGGGCTTTCATAAAGGCTTCCCTTTGCGTCGCGGTCTGCGCCTGCTTTCCTGAAGTCTGGACCGGATATCCTCGGGGTAAAAGGCCAGGGCCTTATCAAGCAGGGATTTCAGCTCGTTCAGGAACGGATAGCGGGGATTGAAGCCGTAGAGACGGGTGCGGCCGGCGAGGCGGCTGAACAGGACCCCGCCGTTTTCCAGCTTTTCCAGCTGTTTCAGGATCGGGGCCGGCGACGTCTCGAAAAAATCAGAAATTTCCCGCAAGTAGCCCTCGTCACGGGCCGCGAGGAAAATTAACACCCGTTCGCAATTGGTGGATCCCAGCAGAGGTTCGAGCATGACAGACTCCATTACTAATCTTGAATAAAGATCGTGTGATCTATATACAAGATCAAAATAGCGGTAAACCAATCCAGTGGCAAGATGCTTTTGTCGTTGAAATAATTCTGTTTCAATGATCTGCTTCACCGGGATGCCACTACAACGCTTATTTCTCCAACAATTTCCTCGCAAGACCATGCAGTTCGCATTTATCAGCGCTACCACCTTTTTCTTCACCGAACGTGAATAATACGCCTGTTCCGAATTCCGGCGACACCATACGTAATTCAAAAGGCGGCCAATCGGCCGCCTTTGCTTTTTTGTCACAAATAAAAAACATCTTGACCCGTCTACCACTTCACGGTTTAGCGTTGTCCT
>JAQUCQ010000275.1 GCA_028686145.1 Desulfuromonadaceae bacterium
TTCTAAAGTGGGACACGTTTTTCAGGGGCGTTTCAAATCGTTTGTAGTTGAAAAAGAATCCTACCTTCTTGAGCTGTGTCGTTATCTCGTTTTAAATCCGGTTAGGGCTGGAAGTTGTTCCAAACCCGAAGAGTGGTTGTGGAGCAGTTATGCTGCAACGGCTTCAGGAAAAAACGTTCCAGATTGGTTGACTGTGGATTGGGTTTTATCCCAATTCTCAAAAAGAAGGACGGAAGCTCAAAAAAGATATCGCGACTTTGTTTTTGATGGTTTGGAGGTAGAAGACTCACCCTTAAAGAAGGCGGCTGGCCAATTAATTCTTGGTGGTCAGAATTTCATCGACAGTCTGAAACTTGAAATTATGGACAAATTGGAGATCAAGGAGTTTTCTCGGCAACAGCGACTGGTTGGTAGGCCAAGCCTTAACGAGTTATTTCAGGGGGAAAAGGATAAAGTGTCACGCAACCAAACAATCAAGCTCGCTCACTTGGATTATGGTTATTCGTTAAAAGAGATTGGTGATCATGTTGGACGGCACTATTCAACAATTAGTCGGATTGTTTCGAGCTAAAATGTTGCAGTGCAAGACCTGACCCCTTTTCTTTCTTTTCTTTTTCACCGCCACAACCCACTCGAAGGGGTTGTATAAATTGGAAACTTTCCCCAAAATGGAGGATTTACCGTTGAAACACAAGTTGTCATTTTTTATTTTATTAGTATGCGCAAGCATTGTAATGTCTGGGCTCAGCGGGTGTGGAGATAGCAGTAGTCATAAACGGCACCAGGCAAAAGATCCGGTCGCTAATCCCTACTTATCCTCTGCACTGTACGGAATGACTCATTTCGACCCTTCTCAAAGCGACTCTACTCCCTATGGTCCTCCTAATGGAATTTTTAATATCGATCCCCTGGAGCAGCCGATCTCCCCGGGAGGGCCGGTCAATATCGTTACGCTTGCATCAACTTCGGATTCCCATATGTGGGCAATAGGCAGCGACAGGGTTTCCTACATAGATGTCAGAGATGGTGGATTGAAGGAGGTGGCTCGTGAAAATGCTCCAGCGTATTTATCTGATGATCTGAAATTCATCGACCCCGAAACACATAAAAAGGTCGGAGCAGCGACATTTGAGGGGATGAGTTCTGACGAGGTACACTTAGAACTCATGGATAACTACGGAGAAAAATATCGCTTACGCATAGCCAACGGCATTTATTCAGCCGTAGACCGAGACAACGTTCTTTATGCAAATTTTGGTAACGGAGTGTATGCGTTTACCCTCAATGATCAAGAAAACCCCTCTGCTGGGATAAAGATAAAATATAGGATGGAAAATGCCATCGAAAAGATAGACGTAGCAGATAAAGGGGCAGTTTTGTGCGGCCTGACAATGACCTACGATGGCTTTCTCGTGATTAACTTTTCCAACGGCATTGCCGTAGTGGATCGGACACTTGACTCTATTAAATCAACGATGTCTTTCGATAATGAAATTACCAGTAACTCGGTAGCTATCGACGAGAAAAATGGAATATACCTGGCGACTGATACAACGATGCGCAAGCTTGTCTGGACAGGTACCGAACTGTCTGACAAGGAGGCTGACGGAGCTTGGAGGTCTTCCTATGATTTTTCAGAAGAGACACCTCCAATCGTTAAACATACGACAGGAACAGGTTCCACTCCCACTCTCATGGGCTTTGGTGACGATACGGACAAGCTGGTTGTTATAACCGACGGTTGCAAACAGATGAATCTTATGGCGTTTTGGCGCGATGAAATACCAGAAAGTTTTGTTCAGCAGCCTGGTACCAAATCGCGTCGCATTGCCGGGCAGGTTCCGGTGACCTGCGGCTTTGACACTCCCCCAGCATGGATTCAATCAGAACAATCGGTGGTGGTAAGAGGCTATGGAGCTTTTGTGGTCAACAATTTGCCCTTTGATGCGGATAATATGGAGAAGTTAAACAATATCCTTGGTGTTACTACCTTAGGGCCGGTATATCCACCTTCCTACGGGGTGGAGCGGTTCCGCTGGAACACGCAAATCCACCAGTGGGAATCGGTATGGAACCGCACCGATGTCTCTTCTACCAGCATGGTGCCGATTCACTCCCAGGCAAGCAACATGGCAGTGGTGAGCGGTTATTACAAGGATGGTTGGGAGGTTACCGGCATGGACTGGAACACTGGTGAAATCGTCCATCGCACCTTGTTCGGTAAGACCAACTACGGTAACGGATCCTATGCCATAATACAGTACCTTCCCAACGGAGACTTGCTCTTCAACAGCCTGGTGGGGCCGTACCGGGTAAACTACGAAAACGAAGGGAAGTAGATTGTTTTTTGGAAATTCCCGGAGCAAATTAGCAAACTATCGCTGAATATTTTTACTACCATTTTTTTAGGAATTTGAAATATGCCCCAGATGAAATTTTTTTCCCGGCTGCTACTTTTCTTGCTTCCCCTGTTTACATTGGTGGGGTGCAACAGCAGTTCCTCTTCGAGCAGTTCTGCGGATACCATCTCCGACGCCTATATTTTCAGCCTTCCGCTGGTGATGGTGGCCGCCACCATGCAGAATGCGACCAATACCGTGGAGGCTAGCTCAAAAAAGGCACCTCTGAATCAGCTGCACCACGCCACAACCTTGGCGAAAGCCGGCTTTCAGGGAGTAGTTTCCCCCAACGTTGACACCCTTTATTCCCAGGCATTTATCGATCTGAAAGATGGGCCTTTGGTCTTTGTTAAGCCTGAATCAGATCGATACTGTTCGATGCAGTTTATGGATGGTTGGACAAATTCTGTGGGCATTGCTGGATCCGAAGGGGGTGGAGGGGATACTTACGCTGAGCAGGTCTGCATCCTCATAAACGAGGACGACCATTATACCGTTGTTCCCCCGGGAATGATGGAAATTAGATTCTCCGGGAACCTCGGTTGGATCATCGGACGGACCCTGTGTAAAGATGAGGATGACCTTGTAAACGTCTGGAACATTCAAGACCAGATGCAACTGCTGCCTCTGTCCGCTTATCTAGATGGCGGAAGCTATGTTCCCCCTGCTGGGACCTACGACCCGGAGTACGACTATGTTCCGGTGGAGCGTGTTACCAACATGTCCCCTGTTGAATTCTTCGAAGAGGCCAACAGGTTGATGCAGGAAAATTCCCCTGTTGCAGCAGATCAGCCCATGATGGATAAGCTTTATTCGATAGGAGTAGGGCCAGGGCTAACCTTCGACCCTGTGGTTCTCGGAAAAAACGCTGATGCCATCGACAAGGCTTGGAAAGAGATGTTAAAAAGGGTCGAGGAACGGATAAAGGAGTCCAGTCGCAAGTTCTTCGTTTATTGGGATCCCTGGGAGTTCCTAGGTGAGCCTATTTCCGAGTTTGGCACTGAGTATGATTACCGCGCCATGGTCGCACTGGCGGGGTTAGGTGCCAACCCGGTCTCTGCCGCCATCTATGCCAGCGCCAACAAAGACTCGGACGGCAGCCCTTTAAAAGCTGGAGGATACTACAAGATCCATTTCGAGTCAGGAGCCTTGCCGCCGACACTGGAGGACGGATTCTGGTCGATCACCGTTTATGGAGATGACAACTTCTTGATCTCAAACAGTATAGATCGCTACAGTATCAACGATAGGACTCCCCTCACCTACAATGAAGATGGCTCACTGGACCTGTTTATTCAGCCCGAGCCACTCAAGGACGACGACCCCCTAAAAGCTAACTGGCTTCCAATAGGCGATGACGGATTTCACCTGCTATTACGGATATACTGTCCGGATATGGAAACAATAGACGCAGGCTGGCAAGCCCCGCGCATCGCACATATTTACTTGACCCGAAAACGAATCAGTAGGATGACAGCCACCAAGCGTTTATAAGCCGCCGCAACGCGGCTATCGTCACACGCATATCTTTGAACACTGAGCCTCTTGCATAACGTCTTCCGTCAATAGTGTTCAATTGTTTGCGAAACAGGTCCCAATGCGTTTTTTGAAGAAAAACCTGTTTGTATAGCATGCGGGTTCAAGTCGTAAGTGCAACAGGTGGATTGATTCCAAAAAATACCTGATTGGGCGTTTGAAGCTAAGGCATTTTCTGTGACGATTGATGATTTTATCCATCACTTCCTGGACTTCTTCATCAGTAACTTCAGAAAGATCCTTCCCTTTCGGAAAGAATTGGCGAATAAGCCCGTTGGTGTTCTCATTTAGACCGCGTTCCCATGAATGATAGAGATGTGCGAAGTAACCGCTGGACCGAAGTTCTTTGTCAACATCCTGATGCAACGGCGTCTTCGATTGACCTGCTGTTTTCAAAGCAGAAGTCTGGTATCGTTCCTCTCGGGTAAGCTGCGTGTAGTGACTCATCGTGCTCCTCTAACTTTGGTCGGTGAAAGAAGCCGTGAGCCTACCGCAGCTTATCCTTCAAACCAAGTTCTTAGAGTTGCACTTACGAGTTGAATTCAGGAACCAAGATATTCACTGTCTTAACGGATTAAACCTTCCAGATACGAGAAGGACCGCGTTGAATTTCCCAGTCGAGTTCCCAGAACATGGTTTCAAGCTTGCTGACATTATGAGCACGGCCCTCTTCGGTACGGGCAATCGTATCGCGGGGGTTTGCGCCCATTTCAGCCCAGAAGAAATTCGCTCCACCCATGCCGGGTAAAACACCTGGTTAGTGGGTGCAATTAGCGAATATTGCGTGGGGCATCGCGAGGCTGATGACGGCGACCACCTGTGCTTGGCGTAT
>JAQUCQ010000019.1 GCA_028686145.1 Desulfuromonadaceae bacterium
CTCCATCAGTCATTCCGGTGACGTGGGCTTTGGGAATTGCGCTGACCGGCATGCTGTTTACGATGCAATTAAAGCCGGCTTCCCGGGCACTCTCCTCCGAATGCCCCACCATGGCAACTTCCGGGTCGGTAAAGATGGCCATGGGTGCAACCAGATAATCCATGGCACATTCACAGCCCTTGTTAAACATGTCATCAACCGCGACAACAGCTTCTCTCGCGCCAACCGTGGCGATCATCATTTTGCCCACCACGTCACCGGCAGCCCAGATGCCGTCTACAGACGTACGCATGTTCTGGTCAGTAACGATAAATCCTTTGCTGTCCAGCACCATGCCGGTTGTATTCAGCCCGATTCCTGACGTGGCCGGTACGGTACCGACCGCCAGAAGCAACTTTTCACAGGTGAATTCGCGCTGTATCCCACCCACAGCGGCATATACCACATTCAGCTCTCCGCTTTTATCCAGAGAGCAGACGGTCGCCTCCGTCACTATTTCGATGCCCTCTTTTTCCAGAATCTCCCGTAACGCCCCGGAAAGCTCGTGGTCGATGGTTGGCAGCAAGCAGGGGCCATGTTCAAGGATAGTCACCTTACACCCCAGACGGTGGTACATCTGGCCCAGTTCGACCGCGATTACCCCCCCGCCGATAACAACGAGTGAGGCGGGAAGCTTTTTAAGCAGCAGGGAGCTCCGGCTGGTGTCATAGGAGCATTTCTCCAGTCCCGGCAACGTGAGAATACGCGGGTCACCGCCGACTGCGACGAGAAAACGCTCGGACCGGTACTGCCGCTCGTCGCACTCAACGGTGTGTGCGTCAGTGAATCGGGCGGTGCCTTTGACAAGTTCCAAGCCCTTCATGGTGCCGAGAACGTCAAGATAGCGTTCTTTGCGTAGTTTTGTTACTACCGAGTCCCGGTGTTTGAAGAGCCGTTCTGCATCAACAGCATGTATTTCATTCTTGAGACCTATCCTGTTTCCCATGTGGGCTTCATGTCTGAAGAGTGCACTATGAATCAACGTTTTGCTCGGAATACAGCCCCAGTTGATACAGGTACCACCCAACACGCTTTTTTCGAACATAAGAACCCGTGCGCCGTAGCTTGTGGCGCGTAATGCAGCAGCAAAAGCGGTCGAGCCGGATCCTACTATTGCCAGGTCATACGTGGTACCCATACAGTCTCTTTTCAGGTTTATGCGTTATTGATATGCCAAAAACCGGAAAGGCTGCGTCCTTCAGCAGCCTTTCTCCCCAGCGTAACCCGGTTTATCATGAATCAACCGGATTTCCTTTTGTCTCAACATCATAGATTTCCATCAATGTTTCCGGAGTCAATGCGCACACATTGGTACGTGCGCCTGTCTTGCCCGCGTGAACCCATTCGACCTTGTCGCCGTTTTTATCATGCCGCAGGGTTATCCGGCTGCCGCCGACACGCTTGATCTCATCCCACATATCATCCATGGTTAATAAATCGATGCCCCCGATTTCATCACTTGCTCCGGTATGCTCTATGAACCGGTCGATCAGGTCATAATCAAGGAAATCCTCTTCTTTTCTCCACCACTTGACGAAGCAGTGCTTTTCATCCCGGCGTTCGTTAAGGGTGGCGATGATTTCACGTCCTCTCATGGCACACCTCCATTGCCCATTATGCGAGCGGAATAATTTCTCCATCTCTTAAGTGTATTATACTCCTTGGAAACAAGCAGGTGTAGCTATTTATGCATGCATCTGGTCAGAGCAGAGTCTTGCGGAGAATTCTTTTCCGATGAATCGTGGTCCTGATTTCTATGTCACCATTATATTCATTGAGAAGCGCTGGACTGTCCGGATTATGTTTGCGACAGTTGCTCTCGATCATTCCGGCATTAAAGGTGGCGTAGCAGTAGCTGCAGCGGAAGCGGCAGGTATTGTAGCTGCCCATGTCAACCGCTTCGGTACACCTGCAGGCATCCCGCTGGTTTTTGTCCCTTTTTAGGGAGGAGGTTACCTTGAACAATTTTCGGATCAGCGTACCATCGATGCAGGCCCCGTGCCTGATGCCGATGGCTGCCAGATCCACCTCCTCGCTGCAGGTGAATATCTGGAGATTGTGGCGGTCGGCGCAGGCCTTGAATCCCCGTGCAAGTTGCTCAAGCGTTTCTCTCCATTCCGGAGCGGCGATGTCTTCCACTCTGATGCCGCTACCTGCCAGAGCCGTGCTCAAACGTCCCTGTCCCGTGCCGTAGCAATCATAGAAACTGATTACGAGCCGGCAGGTGGCAGCCGTTAGCCGGGCGGCGATTCGCTCCACCTGTTCAAGATGCCACGCTACCGGTGTAACACTGCTCAGGATGATAGGGTCATAGCGCCACACAACCCGTTCCGGCCCGATACGGCCGGCCAGTTCGAGCATGGCGTCTATGCGCTCCTGCAACGGCGGTACGCCCGGTTCGAAAACGGCGTCATACGGGTTGAGGGTGAACTGGAAATAGTAATTGAGGCCCCGCACATCGAGCTCGTTCAGATGCTGCATGAGCGGTCGCGGGTATTTTGTCCAGAAACAGATGGCATCCACATCTTCCGGTTTCAGGCTGAACCCGGTGACCTGCCTGCTGTTGAAGGGGTTCACCCGGTAGAAGTATCCCGCTCGCACCCGGTTCATGAACCAGTCGGTATAAAAGGCCGGTATATCGGTGCGTCTGCTGGCGGAGATGATCATGGTCTACCGCACCATCGTATGGAATCAGGCCGCCGGCACATCAATTTTTCCAACCAGACGGGTGAAAAAATCAGGGATGCCGGTCGTGAAGTGCAGCCGTTTGCCGGTAATCGGATGGGTGAAAGAGAGCGATCTGGCATGCAGTGCCAAGGTGCCATAGGAGTCATGTCCCGTGCCGTATTTTTTATCCCCTACGACCGGGTGCCCTTTCTCCGACAAGTGGACCCGAATCTGGTGCTTGCGCCCGGTGAGAAGATGTATTTCCAGCACGGAGAATCCTTTGACCTCTTTCAAAACCGTATATTCGGTGTGGGATAGCTTGCCCCGGGCCGGGTCGGTGGTAGAATAGACCGTAAAAGCGCTGTTCTCGGTCAGGTAACTACTGATCGTTGCCGTCTTCGGTGCAACTGAGCCATAGGCAATCGTAAGGTAGTGTTTTTCGGTTTCCTGCCAATGCTCCTGCAGAAAGTTCTTGGCTGCTTCGCTCTTGGCAAAGACAAGGATACCGGAGGTCTCGCGATCAAGGCGATGGACGATGTAGACCCGGTTCCGGGAACGGGGATCTCCCTTGCGCACATATTCGTTAAGAATCGTGTGGACCGTTCTCGACTTGTCCCGCTCCGTCCCCATGGTCAGCAGGCCGCACGGTTTTTCCACGACGATGATGTCCTTGTCCTCGTGAAGAACGGCAAGCCCTTTGGGCTGGTATTTCTTCGGCGGGAGTTTTGTTGTGGGCATGAATATTCTTTCTCGAAAAAAGTTTTTTCAGGTTGCGTGGGGGAAGCATTTCCACTAACATGTCGGAAATTTCAACCTGCCATACATTTATAATGTGCTTCCGATTATTCCTCGTCAATCTCCTTCCGGAACACCAGCATCTGAAAAACATAAACTACACTGGGAGAACATACAATGAATGATCAGTTACAAGCAACGCCGATCTGTGGTCGGCACCGTGACTTGAATGCCCTGATGGCTCCGTTTGGCGGCTGGGATATGCCGATCCAGTACGAAGGAATTATTGCCGAGCACAGCTGGTGCCGCACCCAGGCTGCGCTGTTTGATATCTGTCATATGGGTGAGTTTCTTTTTCAGGGTGATTTCGAGGCCAGCGGCCTTGAAGATGTTTTTACCTTTTCGGTGAAAACGATTCCGCTTGGGCGCTCACGCTACGGCTTTCTGCTCAATGAGCAAGGGGGGATCATCGACGACCTGATCGTTTTTCGCCTGGCCGAGGATAAGGTCATGATCGTGGTCAATGCGGCCACGGCGCCCAAGGATTTTGCCGCCATTACGGCTCGTCTGCACGGTGGCGAATTTTCCGACATCACCGCTGCTACCGGCAAGCTGGATCTTCAGGGGCCGCTCTCCCGCTACGTCATGGTTGAACTGCTGGGGGAGGAAATCGCAGCAATTCCTTATTTCAAATTCATCACCATGAATATTCTTGGCGTCGAAGCGATTGTCAGCCGCACCGGGTATACCGGTGAGCTGGGATATGAAATCTTTATTCCGGCGGAAAAAGTCTGCGAGCTGTGGGATCTGCTGTTGACGGACGAACGTGTCAAACCGGCCGGCCTTGGGGCGCGGGACGTGCTGCGGCTTGAAGTGGGCTATTCACTGTACGGCAGTGATATTGATGAGGACACCACACCGCTTGAAGCGGGGTTGGAAGGGTTTGTCAACTTCGACAAATCGTTTATCGGCAAAGAGGCCCTGCTGCGCATGAAACAACAGGGTGTGCCTCGGAAAAAGGTGGCGTTCGAGGTCAATGGCCGTCGTTCGCCGCGCCATCACTATGAGCTCTGCTTTGAAGGGGAAACTGTCGGCGCTGTAACCAGCGGCGTGTTTTCGCCGATGCTCGGCAGAGGCATCGGCATCGGCTTTGTCAAGCCGGAGCTGACGTCCCTTGGCACGCCACTTACCATTCGTCACGAGCGGGTCAGCATGGAAGCGACCGTTTGCGAGTTGCCGTTCTTTCGGGACGGGTCGGTCAGGTCGTAAACAAATGCACCCGGCACAGCTGTTGCGGCTGAGTTCAGTTTTTATTTTTCACATCCAAGAGGGAGGAATGAACGATGAGCATGTATTTCACCAAGGAACATGAGTGGGTCAAGGTAAAAGAGGGGATTGGCGCGGTTGGCATCAGCGAGCACGCTGCCCATGAACTGGGTGATATCACCTTCGTGGAGCTGCCCAAGATGGGTGCTGTCGTCAAGCAGTTTGCGATGCTGGGCAGTATCGAGTCGGTCAAGGCTGCCAGCGATATCTTTGCCCCGGTTTCCGGCACGGTTGTCAAGGTGAATGAAGCGTTGGAGACGGCCCCCGAGATCGTCAACGAGAGCGCTGAGGATGCCGGTTGGATGGCCTGGATCGAAATAGCCGATGAGTCGGAGCTGGAGAACCTGATGACCCAGGGACAGTACGACGACTACCTTAAAACTCTGTAGGAGTCTATTTATGAACGACAGCCATTACTGCCCCCATACGCCGGAAGAGATCAGTGAAATGCTCTCCGTGATCGGTGTTGCCAGCGTTGAAGAACTGTTTGCGCCGATCCCGGGTGAACTGCGGGCCAAAACTTTTAATATTCCGCCAGGCATGTCCGAGTTTGAGACCTTCAGCAGGATGCAGGCCATCGCCGCTGAAAACAGCGGGAAAATGCTCAACTTCATCGGCGGCGGTTTTTATGATCACATCATTCCCTCCGTGGTGGACCACCTCTCCGGCCGCGCAGAGTTTTACACCGCTTACACCCCCTACCAGCCGGAGTGTTCGCAGGGAACGTTGCAGGCGCTGTTCGAGTACCAGACCGCCATCTGCCGACTGACCGGGCTGGATGTTTCCAACGCGTCGCTTTACGACGGCGGGACGTCCTGCGCCGAGGCGGCGATGATGTCCCTGCGCATAACCGGCCGTAACAAAATTGTCGTGGATGGCTGTGTCAGCCCCTTTTCCCGGCAGGTGCTCAAGACCTATCTCTTTAATCTGAATGTGGACGTTATTGAGATTCCGCCGCTGGATGGGCTGCTCAATCGTGCGGAACTGGCTGCCGTGCTTGATGACAGTGTTGCTGCAGTACTGGTGCAGAACCCCAACTTCTTTGGCAGCATTGAGGATTTTACTGCTCTTGCAGACCAGGTTCATGGAGCCGGAGCGCTTTTAATCGGCTCAATCTACCCGATCTCGCTCGGCATAGTGAAGTCCCCCGGTGAAATGGGGATGGATATCGCCGTGGGAGACGGTCAGAGCCTCGGTAATCCGCTCTCCTTCGGCGGGCCTTCTTTCGGCTTTATCGCCGCCAAGAAGAAACTTATCCGCAATATGCCGGGTCGTATTGTCGGCGAGACCGTTGACAAAAACGGCAAGCGTGGCTTCGTGCTGACGCTGCAGGCCCGCGAACAGCACATCAAACGCCATAAGGCCACCTCGAATATCTGCAGTAACCAGGGGTTGTGCGCCCTGCGGGGGCTTATTTTCCTTACTTCCGTCGGTAAAGAGGGGCTTGCCGAGCTGGCCCGCCTGAACCGTGACAAAGCCGAGTACGCCAAGGTGCAGTTGGCTAAAATCCCGGGGGTAACCGTGCTGCAGTCGGCTGTTACGTTTAACGAATTTACCCTCTCCCTGCCGAGGCGGGCCGATGCCGTGGTTGCGGGCATGCTCGAACATGGCATTGCGGCGGGGGTCCCGCTGGGGCAGTATTATGAAGGCTCGGAGAACTGCCTCGTGGTGACGGTGACCGAGAAGCGCACCAGAAAAGAAATTGATTTATTTGCCAAGGAGCTGGAGGTGGCGCTATGCAACTGATCTATGAACAATCCACCCCCGGTCGCCGCGGCGTTAAGCTGCCGGCATCCGATGTTCCGGCCGCATCTGCGCTGCCGGATACTCTGCTCCGTGCGGAACCCGCCGGTCTGGCCGAAGTTTCCGAACTGGACCTGGTGCGGCATTTTACCAACCTGTCCCGCCGGAACTTTTCGGTGGACACCAATTTCTACCCGCTCGGTTCCTGTACGATGAAGTACAACGCCAAAGTGCTGGAGAACGCGGCGGCCCTGTTTGCGCCATTCCATCCGATGACGGCACTGCTGCCGGGCGGTGTGGATTTTTGCCAGGGGACGCTCGGGATGCTGTATGACCTGGGGCAGTTGCTGGCCGATATCACCGGCATGGACGAAGTTACGACTCAGCCGCTGGCCGGTGCTCATGGCGAAATGACCGGGATTCTCCTGATTTCGGCTTACCATGCTGCCAACGGGAACAAGGCCAAAAAGAAATACGTGGTAGTCCCCGATTCGTCCCACGGTACCAATCCCGCCTCGGCGTCGATTGCCGGGTACGAGATCATCACCGTGCCGACCGCCTCCTATGGCGATATGGATCTGGAACTGTTCAAAGCGGCGATGACCGACGAAGTTGCGGCGGTTATGATGACCTGCCCCAACACGCTGGGCCTGTTCAACCCGCATATCAAGGAGATCAGCGACATCGCCCATTCCCACGGGGCGCTGATGTATTACGACGGCGCCAACCTTAATGCCATCATGGGCAAGGTCAAGCCGGGAGATGTCGGCTTTGATGTGGTTCACGTCAACCTGCACAAAACCTTCGGCACGCCTCACGGCGGCGGCGGTCCCGGTTCCGGGCCGGTCGGGGTCAAAAAGGCGTTGATCCCCTTTTTGCCGCAGCCGCGCATCGTCATGGATGACGACGGCAAACTGCTGCTGGAAACCGCCAACCCGGGTACCATCGGGCGCACGGCTAATTTCTTCGGCAACTTCGGGGTGATGGCCAAAGCCTATGCCTACATCATTATGCTTGGCCGTGAAGGCTTGATCCGCGTTTCCGAGCAGGCGGTGCTGAATGCCAATTACATCAAGGAAAAACTGAAAGCCTATTACGATCTCCCCTATGACATGACCTGCATGCATGAATGCGTCTTTTCCGCTTCCAAGCAACTGGAACATGGCGTGCATGCCATCGACATCGCCAAATTCCTGATCGACAAAGGGTATCACCCTCCTACGGTCTATTTCCCGATGATCGTCAAGGAGGCCATCATGATTGAGCCGACCGAAACCGAAAGCAAGGCTGCCATGGACGCCTTCATTGCGGTGATGATCGATGCGGCCCAGACCGCCGAGAGCAACCCACAGGCGCTGCACGACGCACCGCTGACCATGCCGATATCGCGGCTGGACGAGACCAAGGCGGCCCGCGATCAGAACGTCTGTTGTATCGGCTGAACATGATTTTTAGTGGAAACATGTGACTGCGGAATGAATTGTATTATCGTACCAACCTGGCGCCTCATCGTGACCCACCCGCTTTCCGGAGCGGAAAACATGGCTATCGATGAGGCGTTGCTGCGTTCATTCGATCCGGCAGTCTCCTTGCCGGTCCTGCGGCTCTACGGCTGGAATCCTCCGGCGCTGTCGCTGGGGCGCTTTCAGAAGGCGGCTGAAGTACTCGATGTGGAGCGCTGCCAGACTGATGGTGTTGCGGTCGTACGGCGGGTGACCGGCGGTGGCGTGATTTATCATGCCGACGAATTGACCTACTCGCTGGTCTGTTCTCCCTCCCACATCCCGCCTGCTTCATCAATTAAGGACTCATTTCGCGTGTTGACCGGATTTTTGCTTTCCTTCTACCGCACATTGGGTATTGAAGCCGCCTATGCGACCGATGTCGTACCAGAAGGGACGCGCCTGGGCGAGCGCACCGCATTCTGTTTTGCCGGCAAGGAGAGTTTTGATATACTGGCAAAAGGCGGCAAAATCGGTGGCAATGCTCAGCGCAGGCTGAAGGGGGCCATCTTTCAACATGGTTCGATTCCGCTGTACAACCGCGCCGGCAAGGGATTGTCATACATGCGGGAACAGGCCCCTGAATATGCCACGGGTACGCTGAGTCTTGCCGAATGCGGGGTTCCCGCAGATATCTGCAGCCTTGAGGCAGGCCTTGCAACAGCTTTTAGTGGACACTTTGGTGTTAAACTGCTGCGTGGTTCGTTGTCCGCATTGGAGCAGGCGGATATGGAGAGCTTGCTCGTGAACAAGTATTCAACAGAACAGTGGAATCTGGAAGGGGCAGGGGAGTGAATATTCAGAGAAAACCGGAATGGCTGCGAAAAAAGGTCAATCCCGGCGAACAGAACAAAATGCGGAACTTGCTGGGTGAATTGCGGCTGAATACGGTTTGCCAGCAGGCGCTCTGCCCCAATATATCGGAGTGCTTTGCTTGCGGTCAGGCCATTTTTTTGATTCTAGGCCGGAACTGTACCCGCCTCTGCAGTTTCTGTAATGTGGAGAAGACCCTGCCTTTGCCGGTCGATAGCGATGAGCCGGCACGGGTGGCAGAAGCGGTCTGCCGCCTGAAACTCTCTCATGTGGTGGTCACCAGCCCGACCCGTGACGATTTGCCGGATGGCGGAGCGGAAATCTATGCTGCTACGGTGGCGGCAATCCGCAGCGCTTCTCCAGAGACGCGGATCGAACTGCCTATTCCCGATTTCCAGGGGTGCATGGCAAGTCTGGAAGCGGTCGTGGCATCACGCCCGGATATCATTGCCCACAACGTTGAAACGGTGCCGCGCCTCTACCACATCCGCAACGGCTCACAGTATGGCCGTTCGCTGGAGGTGCTGCGCCTGTGTGCCGAAATGGCGCCGGATATCCGCACCAAGTCCGGCATCATGCTCGGGATGGGGGAAACAGAAGATGAGGTGCTGCAGGTGTTACGCGATCTGCAGGGTATCGGGTGCGCGTATCTCAGCATTGGCCAGTATCTGGCCCCCAGCCGGAAACATTACCCGGTGCAGGAGTATGTCAGCCCGGAGCTGTTTGAGTCGCTACGGCTGCAGGCACTGGAAAGTGGATTCAGTCACGTGGAGAGCGGCTCCTATGTACGGAGTTCGTACCATGCGGGACAGTATGCATGAATAAGCAAGGTAAAATAGGTACCGCCGGAAAAGGAGTGCCTCAAACTGCACTGCTGCTCTTGAGTGCGTTCATCATTGGAGCGCTGTCATTCTGGTTGGTTGGCATGCCGGCAGAGTGCCGGGTTGATAATGAAACGTCCGTCCCTGCCGTTGCCGGACCGGCAGAAAATCAATTGTCCCTCCTGAGCCCGAGTGAGCAATCCTACCTGAAAAAGTCAGGCGCTGTGACGATGTGCGTCGATCCTGACTGGGAACCATACGAGCGCATCAACAGCAAAGGTGAACACGTTGGCATTGCCGCTGATCTCGTTGCGCTTGTAGCCGCGCGCTCCGGGGTTGCCCTGAAACTGGTCCCGACCAAAAGCTGGGAAGAGAGCCTCACGGCATCAAAAGAGGGGAAATGTCAGATCCTCAGCTTCCTCAATCAGTCTCCAAAACGTGACGAGTGGCTGCTGTTCACCGAAGCGTATTTTAGCGATCCCAATGTATTTATTACCCGTGAGGAACATGACTTTATCTCAAACCCTGCCACTCTTTCGGGTGAGACGGTTGTGCTTCCCGCCGGGACAAGTCTGGAAGAACGCATCAGGAGTGACTACCCGAACCTGACAGTCCGGATTGTCGGTTCAGAATCGGAAGCCATAGGGCTGGTTTCGGAACGCAAGGCGGACCTGACGGTACGGTCATTGTCAATGGCCGCCTACACCATTAAAAAAAACGGGCTGTTCAATCTCAAAATTGCGGGACAAATCCCCAATTTTACCAACCACTTCCGAATAGGCGTCATAAAAAGTCAGCCAATGCTCAGAGACATCCTCACCAAAGGGGTGCGCAGCATTACCCCGCAAGAGGTTGATCAGGTAATTAACAAATATATTCCGATCAATGTGCAGGCCGGAATCGATTATGCCCTGACGATCAAAATGGTCATCGTGTTCGGACTGTGTTTGCTCATTGGTTTTCTGTGGAACTTCCAGCTCAGGGGGGTCAACAGAACCTTGGCGGCACGAGAGGCGGAACTGCTGGAGCTTAGCTGCCAACTTAACGAGGATGTAGCTACCCGAAAACAGGCTGAGGAGGCGTTGACATTATCCTTGTCACTACTCAGTGCAACGTTGGAATCAACGGCTGACGGTATCCTGGTTACGGACCAGGATGGGCATATTTCCCGGTGGAATCAGAAGTTTGCCGACCTCTGGCATATTCCGGAAGGCTTGCTGGACACTGACGTTAAATACCCGGTTACCGACCATATAGCTGCTCAGACCACCCGACCCGAAGATTTTATAGCCACGGTCATGGAATTGTATAAAAACCCGGATAAAACAAGTGCCGACACGCTTCAACTTGCCGACGGCCGTTTTATAAAAAGATTCTCGCAGCCTCGAAAAATTGGAGATGCTGTCGCGGGCCGTGTATGGTCATTCACCGACATCACTGAGCAGAAGAAGGCTGGAGAGGCATTGGAAAGGTTAAACCATACACTTGAACAGTTGTGTGTTACCGATAGCTTGACCGGGATTGCCAACCGCCGCCGCTTTGACGAGGTTGTGGTGCAGGAACATGCTCGACATGCCCGCACCGGTGCTGAATTGTCACTGATCATGTTGGATATTGACCAGTTCAAGGCGTTTAATGACTGCTACGGACACGTTATGGGTGACGAGTGCCTGAAACAGATTGGTCAGGTGTTGGCTGGTTGCGTTGTCAGGCCAGCTGATCTGGCGGCTCGTTATGGCGGCGAAGAATTCGCGTGTATTCTTCCGGAGACGGACCTCTGTGGCGCTATTGCCATTGCTGAAAAAATTCGGCGCAGCATTTACGCCTGTGCGATTCCCCACAAGGAGTCGACTGTTGCAGAGTATGTTACGGCCAGCCTCGGCGTTGTATCGGTGCAGTGCAGTTCCGGTCAATCCGCGGTGGACATCATCGCCCGGGCGGATGAGCTGCTGTACAGGGCAAAATCCTCCGGCCGCAACCAAGTGGCGTTTATGGCCTCAGGACATGATGGCGCGCCGACGCCGGGAGATCTCAATAGTAATCTCGTGCAGTTGGTCTGGAAAGATTCCTACTGTTGTGGCAATCCATTGATAGATTCACAGCATAAGTCACTTTTTACCAGTTCCAACGAGTTGTTTAAAGTGATTCTCTCCCAGCGGCCAGCCATGGAGATCTCCTCAATCATTGCCCGGCTGCTTGAAGAGGTATCCCAGCACTTCCAGGACGAGCAACAGCTGCTTGAGCATCTGGGATTTTCGGGCTTACTACCGCATACGGAAGAACATGCCAAACTGGTCGCCAGGGGGCTTGAACTATCACACCAATTCAATACCTCGACACTTTCAGTCGGAGAAGTTTTCCAGTTTCTTGTCCATGATGTTGTGTTGGTGCACATGCTTGGGGCGGACAGAGAGTATTTCCATTTAATAAACAACGATTGAAGCGGTTGATCACGGTAGCGGCAAAAGCAGGGGATATTGTCTGTCAGATGGAATGTGCCCAGCGGCATGATTGAACGATTATTTAAATCAAGTATATATGAGGGAGTATGATCATGCAGGAGCTGAAAAAGTTTTTCTCAACTGAAGACAAGTTTGCCCGTCACTCCGGCATCGAGCTTGTTGATGCGGGTTCCGGGTGGGCAAAAGCTAGCATGAAAATCGCACCGTTCCACTTAAACGGTGCCAGAACGGTTCATGGTGGCGCTATTTTCACTCTGGCAGATTTCGCGTTTGCCGTTGCGTCAAATTCTCACGGAACCCTGGCAATGGGTATCAATACCAGCGTTAACTTTGTGAAGGCTGCCCTGAAAGGGACGCTGTATGCAGAAGCAAAGGAACAGTCGCTTAATCCAAAGCTGGCTGCGTACTCGGTCATGATTACCGATGATGCCGGCGATGTTGTGGCTATTTTCCAGGGAATGGTCTATCGGAAAAAGGACTCGATTTTGCCAAAAGCCTTGAAAGAGAGCTGATGGCGAAAGGAGCCGTCAGGCGGGGTGATGAACTGTCGCGAGTTTTGCCTTCAGCAGTTCCACCCGCTTCTGCAGAAGATATGATGCCCGGTTCTTGACCGGCAGCGCCTCCAGTTTTTCTTGATCAACTCCCAGTCCCAGTCCACTCATTCCGGCAACGAGCAGAGCGTCCTCCCATCCCGCCATGGGGAGGCCGCCCGGTTTGTCAGCAGCGGAAACCTGCGGGAGAATTGCGGCAATGCGTGCCTTAATCGCCTGTTCTGCCATCCTGATCTTCGATGAGCAGCGCATTTCATCCCATCTATTGCCTTTGCCGTGCAGGCGGTTGGTCCAGGCCAGAGCCGTGCGGTATGATACCGGCAGGCGGAGACGGTTACAAAAATCCACAGCCATACGAAACCCGGTTTCATCATGACCATGGTGTTTGGGGTAGAGCTTCGGATCGGTGGCCAGTTTGCCGAGGTCGTGAAAGAGTGCGCAAAAACGGGTCAGCGGGTCGCTACTCACCGCCGCCACCCGTTGCAGCACCTGGATGGAGTGGGTAAACAGATCCCCCTCGGGATGATGCTGGAGCGGTCCGGCCGGGATCTGTGGCATACGGAAGAGTTCAGGAAGAAATTCTGCGCCGACGTTGAACTTGATCATCTGCTGGAAAAAACGCTCCGGCGACTTCCGTGCCAGGGCCTTGAGCATTTCGCTGCAGAAGCGCTCTACCGGCATGGCTCTGAATGCATCGGACCACGTCTCCTTCCGGATCAGCGCTCCGGTTTCCGGTGTCAGACGCCATCCATCAGCCTCGAAGCGGAAGGCGCGCAAGATGCGCAGCGGATCATCCCTGAAGCTGTGATCGCTGCATGCCCGGAGAAGTCCCTTCTTCAAATCGTTTTCGGCTCCAGGTAATACAGTGCGTATCCCGTTAAGATCCATCGCCATGGCGTTAATGGTGAAGTCGCGCCGGAGCAGATCGTCCTCCAGATCGTCCATACGGTCGATGCGGGTAACTTCGATTCTGCCGAATTCGGGGTGATATTTGAAAAAGATCGTGGCTGCACTGGTCGCTTCAACCAGCCGGAAACCGAGCGCACAGAGTTCATCCGCGGAAAGGGCGGTTACCAGGTCGATGTCCTGACTTTCCGTCCCCAAGAGCAGATCTCGTACCGTGCCGCCGACGAGGACGACCCGGTCGTGGCAGGCGCTGGGGAAGAGGTTCTGCAAAAAAAGGAGGAGTGTGGTCACGGTAAACCTTGGCGGATGTCCTATTTTTTTCTGCTTTTTTCCGGAACCGGCAGCTTGAGAAGCTGTAATACCTGGGTCATATCGTCCCAGACGCTCCAGAATGAGTCGGAGTTGCCGCCGGTACGGAGCAGGTATGATGGATGGTATGTCGGCATGAGCGGCATTCCGTGAAAATCGTGGAATTTGCCGCGCAATTTGGATATGGGCACTTTTGTCTGCAGCAGCGCCTGAGCGGCAGAACTGCCGAGAGCCACAATTACCTCGGGTTTAATGGAAAGAAGTTGGCGTAGCAGGAATGGAAAACAGGCGCTGACTTCGTCGCTTTCCGGTGGCCGGTTTTTTGGCGGTCGGCACTTGACCACATTGCAGATATACACATCCTCGCGTTTCAAGCCCATTGCGGTAATGATACGGTTCAACATTTTCCCGGCGTCGCCGACAAACGGCTCCCCCTGGGCGTCCTCATCGGCTCCCGGACCTTCGCCGACGAAAACGAGCCGGGCGTGTGGATTGCCGACTCCGAATACCAGATTTTTTCTGGT
Organism: Desulfuromonadaceae bacterium; assembly: GCA_028686145.1. Taxonomy (GTDB): domain Bacteria; phylum Desulfobacterota; class Desulfuromonadia; order Geobacterales; family Pseudopelobacteraceae; genus JACRCG01. The sequence continues at coordinate 14,399 of JAQUCQ010000019.1, forward strand.
GGCTCCCAGTTTGCACCGTTGGCATGCCCCCAGATCCTTTCTGATTTGCTCAAGAGTTTCATGCTTTTCCGGCGTGTCTGGCAGGTTAGCGGACACTGTTTCCTCCGGGGGCTGCTCTGGCAGGGCAGGTCGTTGTAGCGGTGCTTCCGCCCCGGCCGCAAGCGTCAGTTCCGGCGGAATACCGTCCACCCCGCTTTCCTGAAGTTCCTGCAGGTAGGCCGTGAGCGATGCAAACAGATGGGATTGGACGGAATGTGTGTTCACGGGTGCGGCTCCTGCTTGTCAAATGTGTATGCAACATAGTAGAATAAGGCGTACTGTTGTTCGAGTAATCTATCAGTAAGCACAGTGCCTGTCAAAACGAAAGAACCTCTATGCTTTTTCTATTAATTGCCGTTGCGGCAGTTCTGTTTCCGACCGAGGCGCTGGCCTGGGGTGGAGGCATTCATCTTCAACTGGGGACCCAGGTATTGGCCAATCTGGAGCTGCTGCCAGGTGATGTCGCCGCCCTTCTGGCGGTTCACCCCAAAGACTTTCTGTATGGCTGTCTCGCTCCCGACATTACGGTTGGTAAGAAGTATACCCATTACCTGCTCAACTGTCACCGCTGGGGAATCGGCCGGACTCTGATGAAAGAGGCTAAAACTGACCACCAGAGAGCCTGCGCCTATGGGTATCTCTGCCATCTGGCAGCGGATTGTGTCGCCCATAATTACTATGTTCCCTACAAGATTATCCGTTCGTTTGCCACGATAACGACAAAACACGCCTATTGGGAGATGCGCTTCGAGGAGTTTGTCGAGAAGGATATTTGGAAACTGGCACGTAAAGTCTGTCGTGCCGATCAGCGCGGCAACGACATGTTGCTTCGCAGTGTGTTGACGACCACCCTCTTTTCGTTTGGCACCAACAAAAGGATTTTTAACTCGATCATGGTAATGGCACGGATGGAACACCTGCAGAAAGTCATGCAAACACTCTCCGGCAAGTCACGGTACCAATTGGCGGAAGCGGACCGGGACGAATATATGCAGTTAACCAGAGAGGCAATTTATAATTTTTTGCAGTATCCTGACGATTCGTTATTTCTTCAGGTGGACCCGACGGGAGAGAAGGCGCTTGTTGCCGCCGATGTTTTGCGGAAAAATCTGCGGCTTCGCTATAAGAGCGGCTTTATGTCACGGGCAGAAGGGCTTGAACGGGTTGAAACCATGCGGGACGTTTTTCGAAAATCGTTGCATAAACCTGAACTGCTGAGGAAACTGCACGTCTGAAAGCGGCGGTTTAATAGAGTTCCGGTTTGCGGTCGTTGAAGCAGGGAATCTGCGCCCGCCAGTCGTTCATGGCCTGCATGTCAAGCGGAGCGATAATTTCCCCCTCGATCTCCCCTCCTTCGGCCAGCAGTTCCCCTTTGGGGTCGATAATCATGCTCATGCCGAAAAAGTCCAGCTTCCCGATCATGCCGCAGGCGTTGCAGGCGACGACGAAGAGCTGGTTTTCTATTGCCCGTGCCCGCAGCAGCGCCCGCCAGTGTTCCTGGCGGGGTTTGGGCCACTGGGCCGGCACGCAGATCACTTCGGCGCCTTCAACCGCCAGACGCCGGGAAAGTTCGGGAAAACGCAGGTCGTAACAGATAATGACTCCGATCTTGCCGATCGAAGTATCTGTCAGCAGCCATGAATCGCCGCCTGAAAAAGCACGATCCTCTCCCAGCAGGGAGAAAAGGTGAATTTTGCGATAGACCCCGGCCAACGCACCGTTGTCGATAACATGCACCGTGTTGAATACCTTGTCGCCGTTCGGTTCCGGCATGCTGCCGACGATTACCAGCTTGTGCTGGGCCGAAAGCTCCAGCAGTTCCGCTACAATTCCCTCTGTCCGCAGTGCCAGCTCATTCAGATTCTTGTAGGCAAAACCGCTTGACCACATCTCCGGCAGCACGGCCAGTGTGGCCCCCTGCGCAGCGGCACGGGCGAGAGCAGCGCGGACAAAGGCCAGATTGGCATCCACATCTCCCTGCTTGACGGTAAACTGAATGGCGGCGGCGGTAATGCTCATAAGAACTCCTTCTCTACGGCAGGTGACAGCTCTTCTTGTCCTAAAAACGAATATCCCGATAGTAATTGAGTTTTTGTCGTATGGCAAGTCCATGGCAAAAGACCGGTCTGTTTCCAATCAATCCAGAGGCATTGTGCCGGGAAAGGCGGGTGACGAAAGCTCGGTGCCAAAATCATCAAGGGAGAACCTGTACGATTTCCGGATATACCCAAGTGAATGTTTCTGTGGTGACCCGATTTATAATAATTTACTTGCGTGCTCCGGAAAAAATGCGCAAACTTCTCACTGTTGCTATAAAGGGACAAGGAGTCAGGTATGGAGATCAGTCAGGTTACTGCTAATGTTACGAACTTTTTTCAGACTCATCAGCTGATCAGCATTGCAGCCCTGGTAGTTGCACTCTTTTTTTTCTATCAAAGCCCCAAGGAGTCTTTTAAGTTCGTGGTGTTTTTAGCAATTATGGCTATCGTCGGTTACTTTGTCCTGCAGCTCGGCAGTGTCACCGACAGCGGCATGAGCGCCATAGGAGAATCGACCCACAAAACCAAAAAGGCACTCGGCGATTAGCCGGGAGTATAGAAATGCCAAGGTCTGGGTCTCATCAACAACGCACAGTTACTATTTTTTCCAGGGTTTGAGGCTTCGCACCAATTCCACGTCGGGCAGGTTGTTGTAGACGTCCAGATAATCATCATGCTTACGCAAAATTGAGACTATGTAATCTAAAGGCTCCGGCCAAATCTCAGGAAGATCCGCTTCGAGTTTATCATTAGTTGAGAATGCCAGTTGTTCAAGCGGCGGCGTGAATTGGGCATTGACACCTTCTTTATTTCCTCGCGGATCAATCCTATACCACCCATATTCAGGAAGAAAAACCGCATTCAAACCATGCAGGCAGTATGGCGCGCCGTCACCTTTCAGGCTGAGTCGTTGATAGCAAAAACCTGCTGGAACTCCATTAGCTCTCAGAAGCGCGCCGAGAAGGTGGCTTTTGGCATAACAGTACCCAGTCTTGTAGAGCAGCACATCAGATGCCTTCCACGTCACAGGGTTAAGCTTGAAATCCAAGCTATGGCGGACATTGTCGCGAACCCACTCAAAACAGTATTTTGCCAGGTCTGATGTTGACTGACAATCTGCTGAGAGACTGGCCGCTAGCGAAAGAATTTCCGGGTGTTGCCAATCGATTATTTCTGATGCCCTTAAATACATCTCCATGTCAGGATTTTCCTTTCAGGACAACGGTGAGAGGCTGACCGGACTGCTTTTGGGCCGGTCGTGCCAATTGTTGGAATCTTCGGCGCCTGAAAATGTGTGGTTCTGAAACTCTCATCTTTTTTTACAGGGTCTGCCTTCAGGCATTGTTGGGCGTCACCCTGGTGCAGCGAGAATCAAACCGTATTTGGACATTACGGCTATAAGGGCATCCTTGTCCGGTGGACCACCTGTGTTGACTACAGCGGCAATATCCCTGAAATATTGAGCACCGATATCCGGGGCATTCACGATTAACGCCTTGGCTGTGGTGGCGAAAGGATTGGCGAAAGCATGAACGACACCCTTGGGTGTTCTCATGCTTTGCCCCACCGAAAGATCTCGCGTTTCCGAGCCCACCGTGTATCGCAAAGTGCCTTCGAGAACATAGACACATTCTTCGTTGTTTGAATGACTGTGTGGAGGCGGGACATTTGAACCTGGCGGAACCGTTAACTCAAACATGCCCAGACTTGAAGTGCTTGATCCATCAACGATGTAGTTAATACAGAGTTGACCAATCTTGATCACGGATGAATTCATCGTTTCTCTCCTTATGCAAGGGTAAGATAGACAGTGCTTTGTTACGCCCAACGGGCCAGCCATTGACCTGCCGGCTTTTAAGGCTGGTCTTATGGTTTGGTTGAAAAATTCCTTAAGTCTCACTTCATAAAAAATGTATCATATAAAATTGGCTTTTCATCTTCTCCTTTACAACCCAAAAGAATCAAATAATCTATTTGGCTGAACGCATCGGGAGAGCTAACTGCCTGCCGAAGCAGCCGGTTTGATCACATACCCCATGATTGGAGCCGTCGAACGAGAAGATATAGGCCATGTTAGTGCCGCTATCGACTCTTGTCTCTCCTGAGACGAAGCGTTGTCTTGGGGACCTAAAAACACAGCATCCAGCACACTCTGGAATACTTGCAGCTTGATAGCGTTATTGGCTGAGCTGCTGCTGGATTTATTGGCTGATTTCTTTGACGATTTACCGGAAGACTGATCGCAAACTATCTGTCCGTTTACACAGTCACAGGGAATTCCTTGCAGTCTATAAGCTTGCGCTGATCCTTCACAATCAAGTGCCACTCCTGCCACTGCCAGCAAGGGAGAAAACATTGAAATCGCCAACAACAGGCCCAATAAACAGAGCGATGTAATCTGTTTATGTATCGCAACTGACGGGGATATTATGTATTTCACTTAGTCTCCTTTGACCAACATACGTCGCTTATCTGTGACTGCTTCCGAATAAGAAGTGCCTCATCTTCCGATATTCCAAGCGAGAGCAGAAAATGGTGGTGAGCCTCCGGTGCCCGGCTCTCAAATTCAGTGTGCCACCTTCTCATGGCAGCTTCATCCATCCCTGCTGCACGTAGCATTCCAATCCACGCCTGCTTATCAACTGTAACCGGTAGCTCTCTGAGCGATTGAACCTGCAGCATCTTCCCAAGCAAATGCTGTTGGGTCAGCAAGGTACTGATTTCTTCGCCAAGTTCACGCATGCGTTGCTGTAAGACCGCTCCATTGACATCTTCTTCCATGGATAAGACGCGGCGTATATCCTCGATGGTTAAACCGGCCTGTCGAAAGCTGCAAATTGTCGCTAACAGATCCCGATCATTCGGCGAATAAAGACGATATCCTGCATCACTACGTCCCGATGGTGTCAATAATCCAATTCGATCATAATACAGTAAAGTGCTGCGTGAAAGGCCAAATTTTCGTGCAAGCTCCGTAATTTTAAACATTAATCATCCTCGATTTACTTAAAAGAGTGAACGCCCCCAATGATCTATTGGGGGCGTTCTGGCTCAAACGTACTTTTGGCGAATTTCTGTAATCTTCTCAGTCGGCAGTCCTAACCATTCCAAAAAACTCTGGTGCCCATCCGGATTCTCCTTCTCGAACAGCTTGTGCCAATTCTGCATCGCTGTTTCATCCAAGCCGATCGCTCGGAAGCGTTTCACCCATTCGTCTACCGTTACCTTGTGTTTCATATCAACTCCTTTAGACTCGATTTTTTGTGTCATGGCCATGACACAAACAAGGTTAAAGTGTGAAGTAGTAGACGGGTCAAGAAAAAATGCCTCCACAAAATTATCTTATCCATTTTTGGGCCAACGGCTGGGCAGAACACCGGCGGTTTCAGGCCGGTGCTTCTGTCTGGTTGGAAAGTTAGCTCTATTTGCTCTTTTGGAGTTGACCTATATAAACAAATTGTTTATATTTTAGCTATGATCACATCGTTCGGGAACAAAGAAACTGAAAAACTCTTTGCAACGGGGAAGTCAAAAAAACTCCCTACAGAAATCATCACCCGTTCGATCATGCGTTTGACGCAGTTGGACAATACCTGCGAAGTTACTGATTTG
>JAQUCQ010000276.1 GCA_028686145.1 Desulfuromonadaceae bacterium
GTTGCTGTTCCCCCCACTCATCGGAATAACAGCCGCTCCAATCGTCTCAGAACCGTAATGCATACCGAACCCTCCGGTAAACATCCCGTAACCGAACGCTATCTGTACAACATCATCGTGAGTAACGCCGGCAGCAGTCATAATACGCGCCACCAGATTGGACCACAATTTAAGATCATTCTTGGTGTACCCGACAACGGTCGGCTTACCGGTTGTACCAGACGAGGAATGAATCCGCACTACTTCGCGCAACGGTACCGCAAACATCCCGTACGGATAATTAAGCCGCAGATCTTCCTTGGTTGTAAAGGGAAGTTTTGACAGATCAGACAAAGATGCGACATCTTCCGGAACGATGCCAAGATCGTTAAACTTGGTGCGATAACAGGGAACGTTTTTGTAGACGCGATTCAATGTCGCCTGAAGACGCTCCAACTGGAGCTGTTCGAGCTCATCCCGAGGCATACATTCGTGCGGTAAATCCCAAATCTGGCTTGACAGCATGTAAAAAAACCTCGCGCCGGCGTTTTTAATTATTCTTGGTGTGCAAATGCTGTATCTATCAACTGTTTAACGGTAGTCACCACTTCATCAAGCGAAAGGGACAACACTTCACCGGTTGAACGAATCTTCACCTCAACTTTTCCTTCGGCCAAGCCTTTGCTGCCAACGACAATCCGAAGTGGAATCCCGATCAGGTCATTGTCTTTGAACTTTACCCCCGGGCGTTCGTCACGATCGTCGAACAGCACTTCAACGCCGAGCTTCTCAAGACAGAAATAAATCTCTTCGGCAGCGGCCATGACGCCAGCGTCCTTGGTATTGACGGCAACAACCGAACAGTGAAACGGTGCAATCGGAATCGGGAAGATAATGCCGTTTTCATCATGGTTCTGCTCAATTGCCGCTGCAACGGTACGACCAATGCCAATACCGTAACACCCCATGAATATGATCTGTTCTCTGCCGTTGGCATCAAGATAGGTGGCATTCAGCGCCTTCGAATATTTCGTCCCCAGCTTGAACACATGGCCTACTTCGATTCCGCGCCACATTTCAAGCTTTCCAGTATCACATCGCGGGCAGGCATCTCCCGCCTCAACGGTACGGATATCAACAAATCCGGAAACCTCAAAATCCCGACCGCGATTAGCGTTGATGAAATGCTGGTCAACTTCGTTGGCACCCAGTACAAGATTAGTCATACCCTGAACAACCCTATCGGCAATAACCGGAATATCCTGTTTAAGACCGATCGGCCCGAGAAAGCCGACAGGAGACCCGGTGCAAGCAAGAATCTGCTCTTCACTCGCCATCTGAATCTCGTCCCAACCCAGATAATTCTTGAGCTTAAGCTCGTTAAGCTCGTGATCGCCGCGCAGCAGCGCCATCGCCAGATCACCGTTATCAGAAGCATACACAAGCGTTTTTATGGTGTTATCCGCTGTAACGTTCAGAAATGCGGCAACATCAGCAATGGTTTTCATTGCCGGCGTAGAGACCTTCTGTAATGGTTCAGCACTCGCGTTTGATCCTACTGAATACAAAGGAGATTCTGCTTTTTCGATATTCGCCGCGTACCGACATGCATCACAGGAAACAATGGCATCTTCACCGGAATCAGCCAGCACCATGAATTCATGGGAAGAAGATCCGCCGATACTGCCGGTGTCGGCTTCGACCGCCCTGAAATTGAGGCCACACCGTTCGAAGATGCGCATATACGCGTTGTACATTTTCTCATAGGAAAGATCCGCAGCAGCGCTGTCGACGTCGAATGAATAGGCATCCTTCATGATGAACTCACGACCACGCATCAAGCCGAAACGGGGGCGAATCTCGTCGCGGAACTTGGTCTGGATTTGATAGAAATTAAGCGGCATCTGCCGATAGCTTTTTATCTCGCGCCGCACCATGTCGGTTATGACCTCTTCGTGGGTCGGTCCCATACAGAACTCGGCTTCTTTACGATCTTTGAAACGAAGCAGCTCTTTACCGTAAAAAGCCCAGCGCCCTGACTCCTGCCACAGTTCGGCGGGCTGGACACTCGGCATCAGCATCTCAATCGCATCAGCTTTATTCATCTCTTCGCGCACGATGTTCTCAAACTTGCGAATCGAACGGAGGCCAAGCGGCAGGTAATTATAAATTCCGGAAGCAAGCTTGCGGATCATCCCAGCTCTCAGCATCAACTGGTGCGAAACCACCTCGGCGTCAGACGGGGTTTCCTTTGTGGTCGGTATAAAATAGCGTGAATACAGCATAAGCTTCCCCAGAGTGGTATATCCATACCAAGATAATTTAGTAAAAAACTGTTTTTATAACATCGGAGTAGAAAGGCGAATCAAAGCATCTCTAATTTGGATATTTCTTCCATTAAAGCATCAGCCAGCTTGTCTTCCGGCACCTTACGAACAATTTCGCCATGACGGAATACAAGCCCTTCACCTTTTCCGCCTGCGATACCTACATCCGCTTCACGTGCTTCACCGGGCCCATTGACAGCGCATCCCATAACTGCAACGGTAATCTGTTTATCGACCCCCTGCAGCCGTCTTTCAACATCCTCAGCGACCCGGATCAGGTCAATCTGACACCGGCCACAGGTGGGACAGGACACAAAATTTACTCCCCGCTGGCGTAATCCGACCGCTTTAAGAATATCATAGCCAACCCGTATCTCATCTTTTGGCGCACCGGTCAGCGAAACCCGCATCGTATCACCGATCCCGTCCGCCAGCAGAATGCCAAGTCCGACGGAAGATTTGATCGTCCCGGAGAAAAGTGTGCCGGCTTCGGTAATGCCGATATGCAGAGGATAATCGGACTGTTCAGAAAAAAGACGGTATGCGGCGACCGTCTTCATCACATCGGACGCCTTAAGGGAAATCTTGATCTCCTGGTAATTCAAATCCTCAAGGATGCGGATATGGCCCTGCGCCGATTCAACCATCGCCTCAGCCGACGGGTGCCCATAACGCTGCAACAGCTCTTTTTCCAGCGAACCGGCATTGACTCCGATCCGAATGGGAACCTTGCGCTCGGCAGCTGCTGCAACAATTTCGGCAACTTTCCATTTTTCACCAATATTGCCCGGATTAAGGCGCAGGCCGTCAATGCCCCCCTCAAGCACTCGCAGTGCCAGTTTGTAGTCAAAATGGATGTCGGCTACAACAGGAATGGGACTCATCCGCTTAATCTGGGCCAAGGCACCAGCAGCGTCCAAGTCAAGGACTGCACACCGGACTATTTCGCAACCGACTTCTGCAAGTTCTTTGATCTGGGAAATTGTAGCAGGAATATCACGAGTGTCGGTGCTGCACATCGACTGCACGGAACAGGGAGCACCACCGCCGATCGCAATCGGGCCGACGTATATTTGTCTGGTATTTTTTCTCATGGCCCGACATAGTGCCAAAGGCGGGCGGGAAAGTCAAGAACGGCGCGCGGTTTCGGTGATGCAACAACTCGTATATGAAAATTTTAAAACGGCTATGGTTGCGTTTCAATCTTGCCGTACGCATACCAATACGCACCAGCAACAAAAATGACACCACCGGCAATATTGCCAAGAGTAACCGGCACAAGGTTGGTAACAAAAAAGTTTGACCAGTTCAGCGCAGGGTCGGACGAAGAGGTTGCAGATGAGATAAACAGGCCGGTAGGAATGTAATACATATTCGCGATTGAATGTTCAAACCCGCTCGAAACGAAGGTCATTATCGGCACATAGCATGCGAGCAATTTGCCAGGTATGTCACGGGCTGCCGTAGCCATAAAAACCGCGAGACAAACCAGCCAATTACAAAGCACCCCCCGGACAAAGGCAGCCGAAAAGGTAAGCTGGCATTTGGCAGAGGCAATCCGAATAGCGGTCTCCGCTACCCTCCCCTGTTCCCAGAGATGTGTTTCAAAAAGCAGCCACGCGAAAAACAACGCACCGACAAAATTACCGACAAGCACAATTGTCCAGTTTTTGGCGAGATTACTCCACGATATTTCACCATGGAGGGCGGCTCCCGCCAGCAGGCTGTTTCCGGTAAACAGCTCAGCTCCGCAGACAACAACAAGCATCAAGCCGATCGAAAACAGACTTCCTCCCAGAAATTTGGAAATTCCGACACCGACAAACTGGGCGGCATCCTGAGTGACCACTGTTGACAACTGAGCGCCGAATGCAATGTAAAATCCGGCAAGAAGGCTGAGCACCAGGGTGCGCCCGATATTTTGGTCAAGAACGCGGCGTCCGTTTCTCGCGATCGCATGGGCGGCTTCCCGGGGCGTCAAAAACATTTTATGATCAAAACTCATATCGTCCACCAGCCTCCGGCAATACAATCAACGGGGATAAAAAAAGGAAACCTTTCGGTTTCATTACATAGTAACGTACAGATAATGCCTGATTTTTTGTTTGATCCCGTTCCGATTCTATAACAGAAAACCAAAGTCTCTCACAGCGTAAAATATGCATCATCAGTAATTTATAAATATATCTGCATATTTCTGGCTACGCGCCGGCTCCCCCTATACCAGTCCGAAATGCTCCTGAACATCAGCCGGTGCTTCTTCGAACCCCTGTAATTCCATGGTGTAGCTTCCGCGCCCTTTGGTGGCACTACGTAGCTCGGTCATGAAACCGAACATCTCGGCAAGCGGCACGGTAGATCGCACCACCTCGTTGTCGCCGCGCTGACCTAATCCTGCTACCCGGCCGCGCTTCTGCTGGAGCGAGCCAAGAACCTTCCCAAGATACTCCGCC
>JAQUCQ010000277.1 GCA_028686145.1 Desulfuromonadaceae bacterium
GGACAACATCGGTATGGTAGCAAACCAGGCTTTGGTTGCTCAACAAATTCAGAACACTAACATTGCCACGACTCAGGCATCTGTACTTGCAACTCAGATATTTGCCGTAACGCTTATTAAGAATCTTGCACTATGACCACATAGGCTTGATCAGGCTTTAGCAGAGTGAACCTGCCGTTAGTGGGCAGAATGGAAATTTTTCATCTTAACAAACAGAGGAACAAATGGAATACAGCATTACTGGCAGAGACTGACCAGCAAACAAAGAAGATACATTGCGGGAAAAGTACCGAAACAGCATGGCACCAATTCAATTTACATGAAAAGTTTAGCTAACACGTCCGCGGATCCAATTAATGCGGCGCCCCCCTCATCACACCACCTGTGGCAACTTTCTAGCCAGCTCTGCAAACTCCCCGTCAAGCGGTGCGGAGACTGTGACCTCCACCTGCTTCGCATTTTGAAACTTCATCGCTGAACAGTGTAGCATCATGCGCCCGGCAGCCTGGCCGCCATAGGTCGCATCGCCGATTATCGGCAATCCTACCGATTCTAGATGTACCCTGATCTGGTGGGTACGACCGGTCAGCGGTCGTGCCTCCACCAGCGATAATTCACCGGATGAGGCAAGTGTACGGAACTCAGTTTGCGACGCCTTACCCCCTTCAACAACCCCATAACGGGCCGAGGCGACCTTGCCTATTGGCGCATCCACTGTCCACACGTCCTGATCGGGGCGTCCGCACACCAGGGCCAGATACCGCTTATCAACCAATCCCTCCTGGAATTGTTTAGAGAATCTTGCTGCCGCCTGCCGGTTTTTCGGGAAGAGCATTGCTCCCGAAGTGCCGCGATCGAGGCGGTGGACAACCCGGGCCGGTTCACTGCTCCCCTGCGCCTTGAAATATTCGGTCACCCAGTATTCCAGAGTCCCTTTCAGCTGATAGGGGGTCCGCTGGCTGTTGATGCCGGCCGGTTTATTAACGGCGATCAACTCGGTATCCTCATACAGCAGCGCCTCGGGAGGCAGCTGCAACTCCTGAAACCGCCCCGCTTCCATGATGCCGATCTCGATGACATCACCTGCCTTGACGCTCCGCGACGCCACCCGCACCAGCGCAACATTAACCGTACATCCGCCGCGGTCGATGATGCGGCGCGCTTCCGATTTGCTGACTCCTGCACAAAGAATTGCAATGGCGTCATCCAGACGGAAGTTGTTCTGATCTTTTCCCACGGTTTTTCTTAGTATCATGCTGTCGTAGTATCCTTTTTAGCGGCCGATTTCAATCAATTCCTTTGTGGCGAAAGCACATCATTTCTGCTAGACTTCGCCGCCATGATCGATTCCATCTGCGACTCCATACCTGCACTGCGTGGTCCGGTGCCGCTTGCACACCTGTTCCTGCACTCGTTTGTCCGTGACGGGCATACTGTTATTGATGCGACCTGCGGCAACGGCCATGATACCCTGCTGTTGGCCCGTTTGGTCGGCACCCGCGGCCATGTCTGGGGTTTTGACATTCAACAGCAGGCAATTATTGAGACCGGCCGTAGGCTGGCGGAAGCGGAACTGGCGGAGCGGGTGACGCTCCTAGCGGTCGGACACGAAGAGCTGGCAATGCATGTTCCGGAGCCGGTGCAGGTCGTATTGTTTAATCTTGGTTATCTCCCCGGTGGAGATCGCAGCATCATTACCCAGCCTGACACAACCAGCAGAGCGCTGGAACAATCACTTGATCTGCTTGCAGCGGGCGGAATTGTGGTGGTGACGGTGTACCCCGGCCATAGCGGTGGCGCGGATGAACAGTCCACCGTTGAGAACTGGGCGGCAGGGCTTGATCCGCGGGCCTGGCATTGCTGGCGCATGGGGCAGGCCAACGTCAGCCCGGCAGCCCCGTACCTGCTCCTCGTCCAGAAAGTGCTCTGACATGCTGCACAACCTGCTCCCCTTCATAGCCGTTTTGCCATCGATGGTATATTCTCTGATCTCGCTGTTCTGCGCGCTGAAATACTTCAAAACAGCTGGCCACCACACTTCTCACCTTATGCTTCACGGAGTTTCAATTCTGAAGCCGGTCAAAGGGATGGACGAAGACAGTTACGATAACTTTGCCTCGTTCTGCTGCCAGACGTATGCGGGGAAGGTGCAGCTCATTTTTGCTGCAGCATCGCCTGACGACCCTGTCATTCCGGTCATCAGGCAGTTAATTTATGATTTTCCGGAACATGACATCACGTTGTGTATCAATCCGGCTCTGCACGGTCCAAACTACAAAGTTTCCAATCTGATCAATGCCTTCCCCGAGGCAAAGCATGACATTGTTGTCGTCTGTGATAGTGACATCCACGTAACACCGGACTATCTGCAGTCGGTGACTGCCCATTTTTCTGATCCGCAGGTTGGCCTTGTTACCTCACTGTACCGCACTTCGACTGTACATGGTGTCGCCACTGCCCTCGAAGCAATCGGCTTTACCTCCGAAATGATTCCCAACGTACTGGTCGCACGGCAACTGGAAGGTCTTACGTTTGCACTGGGCGCTTCAATGGCGGTCAGACGCGAAGCATTACGTGCTATTGGTGGTTTTGAATCACTGGTCAGCTATCTGGCTGATGATTACCAGCTCGGCAACAAAATTTATCATGCCGGCTGGCATATTGCTCTTGATTCGTGCTTTGTCGAGAGTGTTATCAAATCAGAAAACCTGATGTCCGTACTGTCCCGGCAGTTGCGCTGGGCGCGAACCATGCGGGTCAGCCGTCCGGGAGGCTACTTGGCATCCGGCATTACGCTTCCCTTTCCCGCTGCGTTGCTGGCGACGCTACTTGCCCCCTCTCTGGCACTCGGGGTAGCAGCAGTAGCGCTGCAGTATGGAGTGCGTTTGAGCATCAGTACCCTCTACAGCCGCCGCTTTGTCCGGGATAGCCTCTTTCCCCACTGGCTCTGGTTGCTCCCTCTGCGGGATATGCTCGCATTTTTCACTTGGGCTCTTTCTTTTTCGGGGAACCGGATTGAATGGCGCGGTAGTCGCTTTACCCTGAAACCGGGAGGAAAGATTGAGGAACGTGTCTGAGTTAATGCCAAATGTTTACAGAGTATCGGAGTCATACTGGGTTGATGTGAAACATGAAAAAAATGTTGACTCACATGATACAAAGAGCTAAAACGGAATGAACGTTCATTCTTGTATATGAGGTGCTGAGCATGGCAAAACCGGAAAAACGCGATGAGATCGTTCGAGCTGCTTTGGAGCTGATTGCCGAGCACGGCTTTCATGGTGCCCCCATGGCGATGATCGCTGCAAAGGCCGGGGTCGGCGCTGGAACAATTTATCGCTACTTTGAGAACAAGGATGTGCTGATCAACGAACTGTACAGTGATCTTGAAGAGAGACTTTGCGCCGTTGTTATGGAAGATTATTCTCTGGAGCAACCGATCAGGGAAAGGTTTATCCATCTTGGTACAGCGATTCTTTGCTATTGCATTTCCAATCCACTTGATTTTCGCTTTCTGGAACAGTTTCATAACTCCCCCTATGGCGTGGTGCATCGCAGAGACAAACTCTTTGGTAAGACCGATCAGAAAGATGTGTACCGCGAATTATTCGAGGAAGGCTTGGCTCAGCATGTTGTGAAACAACTGCCCATCGTTATGCTCTTTGCCTTGGCGTTCGGTCCATTGATCGCCGTGGCGCGCGACCATATCCTTGGTTTCGTGATTTTAGACGAAGCCCTGATCGGGGAGACCATTGCCGCTTGCTGGGATGGGTTGAGAAGGTAAAAAAATATACGTAAGAATTTGTTGTTCCTTGAGAAGGAACATTCATTTCATAAAAACTACAGGGGTGTCTATGCAAAGCACGTACAGAACTAAAATGATTGCCGCCGCAGGAATTCTCATTGGCGGTCTGATGACAACATCATGCAACAAGACCCCTCAACAACGGCCACAGGCCGGCCCGCCGGAAGTGGGGGTAGTGACGGTGCAACCGCAGCGCGTGGCAATTACCACTGAGTTACCGGGAAGAACATCGGCCTTTATGATTTCCGAAGTTCGGCCACAAGTGGGCGGAATCATCCAAAAACGGCAATTTAAGGAGGGGTCCAATGTAAAGGCCGGGCAGCTTCTTTACCAGATTGATCCCGCGTTCTACCAGTCGGCTTTCGCCAGCGCCAAGGCCGCAGAGGCCAGGGCTGAGGCCACCCTTTTCTCGGTCCGCCTCAAGGCCGGACGCTATAGGGATCTGGTCAAGATCAATGCGGTCAGCCAACAGGATAATGATGATGCCCAGGCTGCGCTCAAGCAAGCTGAGGCCGATGTGGCTTCCACCAAGGCTGCCGTAGAAACTGCCCGGATTAATCTGGCCTACACCAGAGTGACTGCGCCTATCTCAGGGCGAATTGGTCGTTCCTCCGTGACCGACGGGGCACTGGTAACCGCCAGTCAGCCGACAGCGCTAGCCACTATTCAGCAACTTGATACCATGTATGTGGATGTGGCCCAGTCAAGCGCGGAACTTCTGAAGGTGAGACAAAACCTGGCCAGCGGCCTGTTGAAAAAAGGCGGGGCCGACCAAGCCCGGGATAAATTGATATTGGAAGACGGCAGCGCGTATCCGGTGCCGGGACCCCTGAAATTTTCCGATGTTACCGTCGACCAGAGTACCGGTTCCATTACTCTTCGGGCTACCTTTCCGAATCCGAAACAGGCTCTTCTGCCCGGTATGTTTGTCCGCGCCATCCTGGAGGAAGGGG
>JAQUCQ010000020.1 GCA_028686145.1 Desulfuromonadaceae bacterium
CTCATCAACGACTGGTTGTCATTAGGGGCTAACGACAGTATGGGTAATTCGGTCACAGCTGAGTACGGACTCGCCCTTACTGATACCAGTAAATCCATTACGTTCTCCTCGCTGCCAGTAAATTTTGCGCCAACAAACTTCTGGCTCTGGCTGGGAGCATTTGACGGTTATGGCAGACAGCTTGCCAGAAGTATAAATATGGGGCAGATTTAAGCTCACGGTGAAACTTATTAACCAGCCTAGGGCACATCAACCAACCTCGCGCCCATGATATCAGCAACAACCTGTATTTTAGAAAGGGACGGCACCAGCCGTCCCTTTCTTTTCGCGAACCCCCTCAATAATTAACGGCGCCACGAAGTCCTTCCGCTCTGACAAATAATCACATAGACCGGAAACAGCAACTACATTATAATGCGACCTCATTCAACAAGAGAACTGTACATCTGGCATGCTTGGACAACAGAGTATCCTGCAGGAGGACTAGAGATGAGAGCGGCTATCCTGACATTGAGTGACAAGGGTTCACGCGGCGAACGGGTTGACAAAAGCGGACCGGCATTGGCGTCATGGCTGAATGAGCGTGACGTACAGGTTGTTCAGTCCCGTATCATTGCCGATGACTTTGAGCAGATTGTGACAGTGTTGACAGAATGGGCTGATGCCGATGTTGCCGACCTGATCCTGACTACCGGCGGCACCGGTGTTTCGCCTCGAGACACAACACCGGAAGCAACGCTGCAGGTTATAAAACGCATAATTCCCGGCCTCGGCGAACTGATGCGGCTTAAGAGCCTTGAGAAAACACCGATGGCTTCCCTGTCCCGTGCCGTCGCCGGTATTCGGCACCAATCACTGATCATCAATCTCCCCGGTAGCCCCAAAGGTGCCGTGGAAAACCTGGAGGCGGTCTGGCCGGCTATCGGCCACGCCGTCGAAAAGATCCGTGGCGGGCAAGATGATTGCGGTGACAGGTTTTCGAAATAGACGAAGGAGATCCCGGTGAAAACGAAGCACGCATCACATATTGTCGGCCCCGAAACCATCAGAATGCTCGAACTGGGACACCCGTGGGTGGTGGCTGACGCCTATACCCGTAAGTGGCCCGCCGGCAATTCCGGGCAGACCATAGAGCTGAGCGACAGCCAGGGGCGTTTTCTGTCTACAGCGCTCCTTGATCCCGGCGAGCGGATCGTTGCCCGGGTGCTGGACCGAAACCGGATACAACTTGACCGCCATTGGCTGACGGAGCGACTGCGAAGCGCCATAGAACTGCGCCGCCGTCATGCCGACCTGAGTGATTCCAACGCCTATCGTATCGTGAACGCCGAGGGAGATGGCCTACCGGGCCTGACCGTTGACCGCTATGCCGGTTACCTGATGCTGCAGGTCTATAGTGCAGCCTGGCGACCACACCTGAAACTGGTCACCCAGATTCTTCAGGAGGTGCTCTCGCCACTCGGCATCTACGAAAAAAGCCGTCCGCAGAAAACCCGCGAACTGGAAGCGGTCAGCGACAGTAAAAATTACGGTCGGCTCCTTACGGGAAAAGCTGCTCCGCAGCGTCTTGAGGTTACCGAGAACGGCCTCACCTTTCTGGTGACTCTGGAACAGGGATTGAACACCGGGCTGTTTTTGGACCAGCGCCGCAACCGCCGCGATCTGATGCAGCGGGTCAAAGGAAAACGGATGCTCAATCTGTTCTCCTACACCGGCGCATTTTCGGTAGCGGCAGCAGCTTCCGGCGCCTCACAGGTAACAAGTGTGGACGCCTCACCCGGTTATACCAACTGGGCCAGAGACAATTTCGCGGCCAACCGCCTCAACCCAGCACAGCATGAATTCATCGTTGGTGACTGCCTTGCGGTACTTGGAAAACTGGCGCAGGGCGGGAAAACATTTGACATTATCCTGATGGACCCACCCTCGTTTTCCACCACGACCAAGAGCCGCTTTACCACCCGCGGCGGCACCTCGGACCTGGTTGCAGCCGCTCTGCCGCTGCTGGCCGGTAACGGGCTGTTGATCACTTCGTCCAACCACCAGAAAGTGGATATTGCCGAATACCTCAAAGAACTGCGCCGGGGAGCACTTCAGGCCGGTAGTGATGTACGGATAGTCTCAGTGCTCGGGCAGCCGGAAGATTTCCCCTATCCGGTCACATTTCCGGAAGGGCGCTATCTCAAATATGTAACCTGCGTAAAGGGATGAGCATTCCATGACTACGGAAATACGTGAAGCAGACATAAAGATCGAATTCTACCGGGCCTCCGGTCCGGGTGGGCAGCATCGCAATACAACCGATTCGGCCGTGCGCATCCGCCATCTGCCGACCGGGATTGTTGCCCAGGCTTCGGAAAACCGGAGCCAGTTTCAAAACCGTGAGGCTGCCATGGAACGCTTGCGAATCGCACTGGAACGACGCGAGCGCATCGTTAAAAAAAGGGTTGCCACCCGCGTACCAAAGCGAGCGAAAGAAGGTCGTCTCACCGAAAAACGGCTGCTCTCCGATAAAAAACGTTTGCGCACCACGCTGGATTAGCCTCTACTTGCAGTGATCCTCCCATAATTCGTTTGACTCGCCTATGATACCACTGTAATTTATCAGAGTTTATATCAGGAGTTTGTGATGGTTCGCGCATACCTCTATCTTGCGGTTTTTATCCCGCTGACACTTCTTTTTTCAGTTAGTGCCATTATCTCGACGTTGTTTGATGCATCCGGTCGCCTCTATGCGTGGCATGCCCGGCTGTGGGCCCGCCTGGGGCTGGCGATGAACGGCATTACGGTCACGCTAACCGGAACAGAGCATCTTCCGGACGGCCCGGTTATTTTCATGAGCAATCACCAGAGCAATTTTGATATTTTGTCGCTTCTTGCCGCCATTCCGAACCAGATCCATTGGATTGCAAAAAAGGAGCTCTTTGAGATTCCCGTTTTTGGCCCCTCAATGCGGCGCGGCGGCTATATTCCGCTGGATCGTGGCGATGGACGCAAGGCACTGCAGAGCATGGATGAGGCGGCAGCGACGATTCGTCACGGCAAGAGTGTCGTGCTGTTTCCCGAGGGAACCCGTACGCCGGACGGCAACCTGCTGCCGTTTAAACGCGGCGGCTTCATTCTCGCCCGCAAAGCAGCCGTACCGGTGATTCCGGTCACCATCAACGGCAGCGGCAGAATCAATCCGGCCAATCAAATCAGGCTTTATAGCGGCGATATAACCATTACCCTGCATCCCTCCGTTGTCGCACCTTCCGATCTCCGCCGAACCGAGTCGGAAACATGGATGATGGAAACGGTGCGAGACCGGATTGAATCCACTCTGGAGCATTAAATGAACATTGGCTACCAGTATATACTGTTGATTATTGCAGGATTAGCCGGCATGGTTTGGGGGCTGCCCGCAGCACACCGCCTAAAAAACCCTTTTGACATCGCTGCAGCAATCGCTGTGCTGGGCGGTGTCATTGTGTTCGCGCTGGGTGTACTTTTGACATTTATCCCCAATTTTTTTTAGTCCGTCAGGTGATGTGATGAACAATCAGGTTAAAAGTGCCATTATCAATAGCATAATCATCATTTTTTTCAGCCTGCTGATCCTTTATGCGAGTGTCTGGTGGCGTATGAACAGCCAGTTTTCTCACGGGGAAGCGGCGCTCCGCAGGGGCGACTTCCCGGGCGCTATTGCCGGATTTGAGTCCGCTCTGCATATGTATATCCCCTTCAATCCGGTAATCGAAAAAGCCGCAGAACAACTCTGGTACATTGGCGAAACCAATGAACGCCTGGGAGATATCAACCGTGCCCTGATTGCGTATCGCTCTCTGCGAAGTTCGTTCTACGCCGACCATTGGCTGGTTACTCCCGGCAAGGCATGGATCGAAAAATGCGATAAAAAGATAGCTGCGTTGATACCCTTGCAACATGAAAGATGACCTATGGATGAATTAGAATCACCTGCGGCGCTGCAGATTGTCGCCCTCGGCGGCTTAGGCGAAATAGGCATGAACATGATGGCCTACCAGTACGGCAACGATATTATGATTGTCGATTGCGGCCTGATGTTTCCTTCTCCCGACATGCTCGGGATCGATTATGTAATCCCTGATATCAGCTGGCTTCGTGAACGATCCGAAGATGTCCGGGCGATCTGCCTGACCCACGGACACGAGGATCACATCGGTGCCCTTCCCTTTGTCCTGCAGGAGCTGAAGGTGCCGGTTTACGGCACTGCTCTGACACTTGGCCTCGTGAGCGCCAAGCTGGAGGAGTACAAGCTGGACAAAGCCGTTGAACTGGTAACCGTAAAGCCTCGTGACACCGTACACATCGGTCCTTTTCAGGTCGAATTCCTGCGGGTGGCCCATTCAATCGTTGACGGCTGCGCTCTGGCAATAACTTCTCCGGAGGGAGTTATAATTCACACCGGTGATTTCAAGATAGATCACACCCCGGTAGACGGACAACTGACCGATCTTGCCAGCCTGTCGCGCTACGGCGAAGCGGGGGTTCTGGCACTGTTGTCGGATTCAACCAATGTGGAGCGCGAGGGATATACCCTTTCAGAAAAATATGTCGGTGAAGCGTTTGCCGACATATTCCCGAAATGCAAGGGACGGATCATCGTGGCAGCATTCTCCAGCAGCATCCACCGTGTCCAGCAGGTTGCCGATGTCGCGACACTTTGCGGCAGAAAGATCCTGCTGAATGGCCGTTCTATGGTCAAAAACGTCCAGATCGCCCGTGCCCTGGGCTATCTGACCATCGACGACGAACAGTTGATGGACCTGAGGGAACTCCCACACCTCTCGCCTGAACAGGTCTGTATTATTTCCACCGGCAGCCAGGGGGAGCCGATGAGCGCCCTGACCCGGATAGCGATGGACGACCATAAACAGATAAAGCTTGAAACGGGCGATACGGTCATCCTCTCTTCGCGAGTTATCCCCGGCAATGAGCGTACTATTTCAGAGCTGATCAACCATCTCTACCGCCGCGGCGCCGAAGTCTTTCATGAAAAAGTTTCCGAAGTGCATGTTTCCGGCCACGCAAGTCAGGAAGAGCTCAAGCTGATGCTCAACACCGTGCAACCGCGCTTCTTCATTCCGATCCATGGAGAATATCGCCATCTGTTCAAACATATTCAGCTGGCCCGCAAGGTCGGTATTCCTGAAGAACGCTGCCTTCTGGCGACTAATGGCGAAGTAGTTTCTTTTTATTCGGACACTGCTGCAATCGTTGAGAACATTGAATCCGGCAGGGTCTTTGTGGACGGCAAAGGGGTTGGTGATGTTGGCAGAATCGTCCTGAGAGATCGAAAACACCTGTCCGAGGATGGCATGATCGTCATCATCATCGGAATGAATATGTCTACTGGTGCCGTAATTTACGGACCTGACATTGTCTCACGCGGCTTTGTTTTTGAGGATGAAAATCAGGAATATCTGGAAAATGCCCGCACAGTCGTAACGCTTGCCCTGGAAGAACTTAACGCCGAAATGCGCTGTGATGGTGAAGAGGTTAAGACTGCAGTCCACCAGGCTCTGCGCCGTTTCTGCAAAAAAACAATTGAGAGGCGGCCGGTGATACTGCCGGTGATTATGGAGATGTAAACGTTTTAGAATGACGTTCATACACGAGGGGAACAGGCACGCCGTCCCCCTCGTGTTGTTTTCCCGTTCCCGCCAGTATTATCCGCGGGAAATCTCTTCCAGATTGCTGGCAATCACAGTTGCCGTTGCCGCCTGTTCTTCCGAGGCGGTAGCAATCTGAGCAATCATGTTCTTGATTTCTTCAATAGACTGGACAATAGAGTTAAGCGACTCTTCAGCCTTATGCGAAAGCGCCTCCCCCTTTTCCGCCTCAGCTTTGCCCCGGTCAATGGATTCAACCGCAAGCCGGGTACCGTTCTGGATCTCGCCAACCATGGTGCTGATTTGCTTGGTGGAAGTCATGGTCCGTTCTGCCAGCCGGCGAACCTCATCAGCCACCACCGCAAATCCGCGCCCCATTTCACCGGCTCTGGCAGCCTCAATGGCGGCATTCAAGGCCAGCAGGTTGGTCTGATCAGCAATTTCATTAATGACATTGACAAACTCACCAATCTTTTCCGACGTTGCTCCCAGGTTACCGACGATAACCGCCGATGACCTGACGACCTCTGCAACCTTCTGCATCTCTTGAACCGCCTGATTGACAACTTTCTGCCCTTCATAGGCATTTTCGGATACCTGGGAAGCCGAATCAGAGGCATTACTGGTATTTCCGGCCACTTCATTGACGGTCATGCTCATTTCTTCCATCGCGGTTGCGATCTGATGAACACGCTCCTCCAAGTAGTTTTTCCGTTCAATTTCTTTATATTGATGATCTTTTATCATCTTCTCTGCAGTGATGTCACTCCAGCAGGCCATGAAGCAAAGCACCTTGTTGTTGTCAACACTGTCCCAGATCGGATATGCGGTGGTTCTGAGGGTAATCGAACCGATCGGAATTTCAGCCGTGTGGGGCAGATCCGTGCGAGGGTTCGAAAATAGCCGTTTCACGCGACCGGGATCTTTGTGGTACTGGTGAATGGAGTTATCTGAAGCGTTGCCCACATCCGCCCCTCCCAATCCGGCATTTAACTCTGAGCGATGCCTCTGCAACAGCTCCTTTGCCCGTGTGTTCATGTAAAATATCTTGTTTTCAGGTGTAGCATCACAGAGCATGACAATATTATCCACATTATCAATCATTTGCATCAGTTTCCTGATCTCAGCATCCTTCTCGACCAACTCCGCTTTACCGCCGTTCCCAAAGAAGCCCATATATTTTCTCCTCTTAATTGATTATCGCGCTGAGACAGTAGCATATTTGCGTATTAATGCAAGATTGACTACGGACTGTACGTAAGCTTTTACGCCTCATCTTTCCGAAAAACGCTCCTTAATTGCAAGCACTCCCGGCAGGATTGTTAAAAAATGCTCCACAAGTGTCGGGTCAAAATGAGTCCCGCTGTTTATGCGTATGTCAGCGACTGCCTCATCCACAGACCAGGCTTTTTTGTAGGGGCGGACAGAGGTCAGCGCGTCAAAGACATCTACAATTGCCGCGATTCGACCCTCCATGGGAATGCCTTCACCTGTGAGTTTCCGGGGGTAGCCACTGCCGTCCCATTTTTCGTGATGTGTCAGCGCTATGATCCGGGCTGTTTCGAGTAGTTCGTTGTTTGAACCAGACAAAATATCAGCACCAATGGTCGTATGGGTTTCCATGGTTGCCCGTTCTTCCGGCGTCAATCGCGCCGGTTTCAGCAAAATGGTGTCGGAAATGCCAATTTTCCCCAGATCATGCATGGTACTGGTGTACAATATCAGGTTGCAGCGTTCCTCACTCCATCCAATCTGCTTGGCCAGCAGGGCGGCACTATGGCTCATGCGCAGGATATGCTGCCCGGTTTCATTATCGCGATACTCTGAAGCCCGCCCGAGCCGTTGGACGATTTCCAGGCGGGACTGAACCACTTCGACAGTGCGTTTACGCACCATCTCTTCGAGAACCCCCTGCTGGTCCACCTTGAGCCGCAACGCCAGGTGGGCGTCAAGCAGATTCCTGACCCTGGCCAGAAGTTCATACCGGTCAAAGGGCTTGCTGAGAAAGTCCCGGGCACCTTCGTTGAGTGCCCGCATCAAGAAGTCTCGCCCGGTCTGGGCGGTCAGGACAAGAATCGGGGGGAGCAATGGATCTCCCAGCTCTTTCAATTGCGCCATCACCTCATAGCCATTCAGGTGTGGCATATTAATATCCAGAAGAATCAGGGCCGTCACTTCAGCACAATAGGCCTCCCGTACCTGACGGGGATCAGCAATGCAAACCAGATTTGTATATCCCTCAGCCTTCAGCATTTTATCGAGCAGTTTCAGGTTGGCCGGCTCGTCGTCAACGATCAGTATCCTGCTGTTATAGGTAGTTTCTACAGATACCATCATTTATTTTCCTCCGGAGCATATGTCTCCAGTAATGCATCAACCGCTGCAACAAAACGCTGCAGGTTGATCGGTTTGGTCAGATAGTCGTCAAAACCGGCTTCTTTTAGCCGGTGTACCTGGTCCGCCATGACGCTGGCGGTTACCGCTATTACCGGAATATCCCGAGTTTCCGGGTTCTGTCTAAGCAGACCAAGAGCTTCAAAACCATCCATACCGGGCAAGTTAATATCCATCAGAATCAGGTGAGGCCGGCCGGTACGGACCAATTCCAGTCCCGCTTCTGCAGATTCTGCGGTGAGCAGCTTTACCCCCCCGAGTCCGGATATTATTTTTTTCACGAGCCGCATATTGGCCAGATTATCTTCAACATACAACACCCTGCGTTCACACTCGGACGAAACAGGCAGAGGCACTGTTGGAGCTTCAGGAGACATTTCCATCTCTTCCATCTGTTCTGCCTGGACCACTTCCACCCAGAACAGGCTGCCGCTGTCAAGGCTTGTTTCAAAACCGATAGTCCCACCCATTGCCTCGGTCAACTGTTTTGCCAGAACCAGACCGATGCCGGTACCTTCAATCAGCCCATCAAAAGCAGCAGCACGTTCGAAGGGCTGAAACAGAGATGGCAAAAATCCCGGTTCAATGCCGGGTCCGGTGTCACGCACCCAGATCCTCAAGAAATTGTCCGGTGCTAGCTCACACCCTAGTTCAACCATCCCGCCGTCATGATTGTACTTAATTCCATTAGAAACCAGATTGGTCAGCACCTGACGCAGCCTAATGCGATCCGCCTTAACATGTGTCGTCGCCCCTGGGGCCAGGACAACGGTAACGCCGTACTGGGCAGCCATGGGCCTGAGCAGGGAAATGCATTCGAGACACAGCTCCCGAGGCTCCAAGTTTTCTAGAGAAAGCAATAACCGGCCACTCTCGATCCTGGCAAGATCCAACACCTCATTGATCATTTTCAGCAGATGATTTCCCGCTTTACTGATCTCGTGGAGACTGTCCTGTTGGTCATCGGAAAGCGGGTTATTGCGATCATCTTCTAACAGTTGCGTAAAACCGATAATCGCGTTCATCGGGGTCCGCAGTTCATGGCTCATGCGTGAAAGAAACTCACTTTTGGCCCTGTTGGCACTCTCCGCTGCTTCCAGAGCTTTCCTCATAACTGCTTCAGTAGCCCGCAACTCGGTCAGTTCCACAGCAAAGGACCCCACTTCTTCCACAACGCCATCCATTCCGCGATTAAGAGGAAAGACGTTCAGGTCGAAAGTGCGTTGTCGGCCGGTCAAATCCGGAAAGGTGATCTCAAATTGCGCATCTTTCCCTTCTTTTCTGACTGATGCAATCTCAGTGTTTATGACGGCAGCAACATCCGGCGGGTAGAGTTGACTGTTGCTCACCATCATGTCATCACCGGAAAGCCCGAAAAAGTTGCGGAACTTGTTGCTGCAAGCAACGATCAATCCTTCCCGATTTCGTATCGCCACCAACACCGGTATGTTGGCAAGAACTCCGTTGAGCCTGGTAGCAAGAAGGTTTTGCGACGAAAGGTAGCACCGCTTGATCCACACAAAACCAGTTATCACTCCCGTAACCAGCAGCAAAAAAGAAACGAGCAGGGCGTACCATTCGCCCCACTGGCCCGAAAATGGCAGGTTCCGATTATAAAAGCCTGCCACCGCAATTGCCACCAACAGTAGTACACAGCCATTCAGAACAAAAAACAGCAACAGCCTTCCAGACAACAATGTCATGGTATTTTTTTGCTCACACACGGGTGAGTCATTAAATGTCATAGAGACCCTTTCTTTGCCGGTAGTAGACCAGCCTCCCCTTCATGATGGCATGACCATAGCAGTCTGCCGTTCTTCCAGAGGCAATTCCAGCCAGAAGTCACTTCCCACGCCGAGGGTGCTGGTCACCCCCACCGTTCCTCCCATTGCCTCGACAAGTTGTTTGGTGATTGCAAGGCCAATGCCGGTACCTTCAACTTCACCCAGTTCCTGCCCAAGCCGGTGAAACGGTTGAAACAGCTCTGAAAGCTGATCCGATGCTATACCGGCGCCGGTATCATGCACATGGATACGGATACGCCGCTCGACCGGCAATAATTCATACTCCAACCGTATCTGTCCGTTGGGGCGGTTATATTTGACGGCATTACTCAGCAGGTTGACAAGAGTCTGCTTCAGGCGTGTTCGATCGGCATACAACATACATCCCGAAATAGCCGGCAGATTGAAACTGATTCCCCGGTTTGCGGCCTGTGGGGTTGTCAGCGCCAGGCATTCATCCATCAACTCATCCAAGGGAATCGGTTTTGGCATGAGAACCAGCCTACCGGACTCGATTCGCGCCAGATCCAGCACCTCATCCACAAGTTCCAGGAGATGGCCTCCGGCATCAGTTATCTCCTGTACCGAATCAAGCTGATCGGGTTTTAATGTTTGATCCGCCTCCAGAATTTGCCCAAAGCCGAGAATTGCATTCAATGGAGTACGCAGTTCATGACTCATGTTGGATAGAAACAGGGATTTTGCTCGATTGGCAGCTTGTGCTTCATCGCGTGCTGTGATCAGGCCTGTTTCCATCGCTTTGCGCCGGCTCAAGTCACGAAAAACAGCAACAACGCCACAGCCACTGCCGCTGTCACTGCAACCGATCGGACTTACAGACAGGCTGACCGGCAGATAGCTGCCATCCTTGCAAAAGAGATTGTTATCATCCGTCTTGCGCGGTAGACCATCTTTCAGAGTGTCGCAGACCGGACACTCCCCTTCCGGCACCCGAGCGGTGCGATCAACCGAGCAATGAAAGAGCCGATGGGTGTTTTTCCCCAACACCTCATCTTGCTCATAGCCAAGCATGGCCAGGGCGGCCGGATTAATAAAGGTACACACACCCAGATGATCCACACCGAAAACCCCTTCACCAAGAGCCTCAAGCAAGGCATGGGTTCGTTCCAGTTCCAAAGTCAACTGCTCGTGGGCTTGCTTGACCGCCGTAATATCGGTACGAATCGAGATATAGCGCCATGGCCGTCTCTGTTCATCCATGATCGGTACAATAGTGGCCTCAACCCAATAATAGCCGCCATCCTTTCTGCGATTGCAGACGGTTCCCTGCCAGACGCCGCCTTTGGTAATAGTGCCCCACATTTCCCGATACAAAGAGTCGGGGTGAATGCCTGATTTGACAATTCGATGGTTCTGGCCGATCAGTTCGCTGCGGTTGTAGCCGCTGACCGTACAGAACGTGTCATTAACTTCGACAATCGTACCGTGCTCGTCAGTTGCACTGACAATCGCGTGCTGGTCAATGGCATGGCGTAACTGTTCGTAACGGCTGATATTGAGTTGCAGATCACTAATCTGCTGTTGTTGGGAACTGTCGGTCAGCTCTTCACGCATAAAAGCACCTTTATCAAACCTTCTTTCAAAACAAATGCACTGTTGATACTATTGGTAGGCAGGGTTTATGCGGGAGGTGAATTGCCATCCGTTCTTGCCGTTATAATTGCACTTAGTTTGAAGAATCGGCCTATAAGTGTAACAAAATGATATTGTTTGTTATTTAATAAAGATAAACAAGGTCAACGTTATCCGGTATTATGCACACCTTTAAAGGAATATCAACCAAAAACACACTAATTAATGCGGTTATACATTAAACGAAAGGTACCAGCGCTGGATGCCGTAAAAACAGGTCTGCTCCCAGGATGTTCGAGTAGAAGATATATTCACAGAAATCATTAATTCAGCAAATAATACGAGAGGGGACAGGCATTTTGCCTGTCCCCTCTCGTATTCAGCAATACATCAAAAACTAAAAAATTACGAAATCAGAATCCGCGCAAAGCGGCGCTTACCTATCTGGACGATATAGTCGCCGGCAGCGGTCAGCTCCAGATTGGTATCACTGACTTTTTCGTTATTCAACTTTACCCCCCCTTGATCAATAGCGCGGCGCCCTTCACCGTTGGACTTGGTCAGACCGGCCTCGGTCATAGCTCTGGCCAGCAGGATTGAACCATCGGCCAGCACGAAGCTCACCTGCGGCATATCCTCAGGGATCTCGTTATCCTTAAAGCGTTTGACAAAGTTCGCCTCCGCAACTTCTCCAGCGCCAGTGCCGTGGAAACGGGACACAATTTCCCGCCCCAAACGTTTCTTGGCCGCCATTGGATGGAGCGAATGATCCGCAAGGTCACTTTTCAACTGTTCGAGCCCGGCCAGAGTCATGTCGGAAAGAAGTTCATAGTAACGCAGCATCAGATCATCCGATATGGACATGATTTTACCGAATATTTCGTCAGCCGGCTCGTTAATGCCAATATAATTGCCAAGCGACTTGGACATTTTATTAACACCATCAAGGCCTTCCAAAAGCGGCATGGTCAGAACGCACTGCGGTGGCTGTCCCCATTCCCGTTGCAGCTCACGTCCCATCAGCAGGTTAAATTTCTGGTCAGTTCCGCCTAATTCAACGTCCGCCTTCATCGCAACAGAGTCATACCCCTGAATCAGCGGATAAAGAAATTCGTGGATGGCAATCGGCTGCTGGGTCGTATACCGTTTGTGAAAGTCATCCCGCTCGAGCATCCGGGCCACGGTATACTTGGAAGCAAGCCCGATCATGCCGCCGCAGCCGAGTTCGTTCAACCAGGTGGAGTTGAATACGACCTTCGTTTTTACCGGATCAAGAATTTTGAACACCTGCTCTTTGTAGGTTTCGGCATTCCTGAGGACATCATCGCGTGTCAGCACCTTGCGTGTTTCGGATTTGCCGGTCGGGTCGCCGATCATGCCGGTAAAATCACCGATCAAAAAATTAACCTCATGCCCTAACTGCTGAAACTGGCGTAGTTTCTGGATCAGTACGGTATGCCCCAGATGCAGATCGGGTGCGGTCGGATCGAAGCCTGCCTTAATAATTAATGGGATTCCGGTTGAGATCGACTTTGCCAGTTTCTCTTCCAGTTCCTTTTCAACAAGAACCTCAACCGTGCCGCGTTTTATGACGGCCATCTGTTCTGCTACGGACATATCAGCAACTCCTTGAAGCTGTTTCAGCAGGGAATATTTATGCGTTCAATACTCACAGCCTTGCCACTGATCTCGTCAACCCCGATCACAACGGCATTAAGGCGGATGTCCTTCTTTGCCACTTCAAACTTGGCAGGTAATTGGGTCAGGAAACGGTGAATTGTCTCTTCCTTTCCCATCCCAATCACTGAGTCAAAACTGCCGGTCATGCCGGCATCAGTAAGAAATGCCGTTCCGTGCGGGAGAATCCGTTCATCAGCGGTCTGAACGTGGGTATGAGTCCCGACCAGGGCGCTGACCCGGCCATCAAGGTACCAGCCCAATGCCGATTTTTCCGAGGTTGCTTCGGCATGAAAATCCACAAAAATGATCGACGTCTCTTTTTTCAGCCACTCTATTTCTTTATCTGCAGTCAGAAACGGGCATTCCAGAGTTTTCATATAGACCCGCCCCTCCAGATTGAGGACGCCGATCTTTACTCCGCCAGGGGTTGTCAGAATGACACTCCCCACCCCCGCGGCACCGGCCGGATAGTTGGATGGTCGGATAATGCGCTGATCGGCCAGGACCAGAGGAACCTGCTCTTTTTTGTCCCAGATATGATTACCGCTTGTCAGCAAGTGGACACCCTGATTGAACAGCTCTTTGGCAACCTCCACCGTCAGCCCGAACCCACCAGCGGCATTTTCTCCATTGGCGATCACGATATCGATCGTGTGCCGGTCAACCAGGCGGTGCAGCTCACGCGACAACGCCTGGCGGCCAGGCTTACCGATGATATCACCTATAAATAATATGTTAACGGGCATATTCGACAGATCGGGTTTCACGAATAACATTTACTTTGATCTGACCGGGATAGGTCATTTCAGCTTCGATTTTTTTTGCAATATCACGGGCCATGACAACCGACTGATCATCGTTAACCTGTTCGCTGGAAACCATGACGCGAATCTCGCGTCCGGCCTGGATCGCAAAAGACGATTGAACACCGGCGAACGAAGTTGCAATGCGCTCCAGATCACCGAGACGTTTGACATAAGTTTCCATCATCTCACGACGCGCTCCGGGGCGGGCTCCAGAAAGTGCATCGGCTGCCTGCACAAGAATTGCCAGCACCGAATTTGGTTTCTCATCTTCGTGATGTGCCATGATGGCATGAACAATTTTAGGTGTTTCACCGTATTTACGGGCAAGTTCCGCTCCGATAACCGCGTGTGAACCTTCAACTTCGTGGTCAACTGCTTTGCCCAGATCGTGCAAGAGGCCGGCGCGTTTGGCCTGCTTGACGTTGATTCCTAGTTCAGCGGCCATGATCCCGCAGAGGAACGCAACCTCCAGTGAGTGGAGGTACACGTTCTGAGTGTAGGAGGTGCGGTATTTAAGGCGGCCAATCAATTTGAGCACTTCTGGGTGAATGCCATGGACACCAAGGTCGAAAGCAGCCTGTTCACCAGCTTCTTTTATTGAGTGTTCCACTTCTTCGGTTGACTTTGCCACGACTTCTTCGATGCGGCCGGGGTGGATGCGCCCATCAGCCAGAAGCTTTTCCAATGACAAACGGGCGACTTCACGGCGTACCGGGTTAAAGCCGGACAAAATTACCGCCTCAGGTGTATCATCAATAATCAGGTCAATCCCTGTTGCTGCCTCAAGAGCACGAATATTCCGCCCCTCCCGACCTATAATACGTCCTTTCATCTCATCAGACGGCAACGGCACAACAGAGACGGTACGCTCGGCCACATATTCACCAGCGTAACGCTGAATGGCAAGTGCCATGATTTCTTTCGCTTTTTTGTCGCCTGTTTCACGGGCTTCTTCTTCGATAGCCCTGATTATCTTGGCAGCGTCATGCTTTGCCTCCGTTTCCATTGCATTCATCAGTTCTTTTTTGGCTTCCGCAGCCGACATGCCGGAGATTTGTTCAAGGCGGGCATTCTGAACATCAGTCGCTTTTTTCAGTTCTTCGTCGCGCTGCAGAAGAACCTGCTCTTTTTGCGATACTGCCTGCTCTTTTTTGAGGACATCCATTTCTTTCTGATCGATCAAACCCGCTTTTTTATCGAGGTTTTCTTCTTTCTGAACCAATCTTTTTTCAAGGATCTGAAGATCCTTGTTTTTTTCGTTTGTTTTGCGTTCATGCTCTTCCTTGGCCTGGAGAGCAGCATCTTTGGCCTTGAGGAGTGCTTCCTTGGTAATGGTATCAGCTTCACGACGGGCATCGTCAAGCACCTTGCCGGCAAGCTCTTCAGCCTGCTTCAGAATTGATCCTGTATCCTTCTTGTTGAGCTTGTTACCGGCAAAATAGGATCCGGCTGCGACAACCATCAGAGAAATGACAATGCCAATTATTACTTCAATACCCATACTATCAACCTCCTGTATATAAATCCGGGCCGCCTGGCGAACTCCGGTTACTTCTCTGCCCCCGTTCCGCGGGTGCGAATAATTCGTTTGTCAGTGATGACAATTTCCATCGGTATATCGTGAACATCTGCCGGAATGGTTCCATCCGTCAGCTGGAAATCATGGCACAACCCAACCAGATGGGCGCGACACTCTGGGTGCTGCAGAAAACGGTCATAGAATCCTTTCCCATAACCGATCCGGTGCCCGGTCAGGTCAAAAGCAACCCCCGGGACGATAATAAGGTCCGCTTCGTCAGCCTGGTGATCGGCCCCGGTCGGACACGGCTCCAGAATTCCAAAGGCTCCTTCCTGTAACGCTTCAATCCGCTCGACGCGGCGAAACACCATCTGGTGCCCGCAGACGGCCGGAAACAGCACTCGCTTCCCCGCCTTAAAGGCGGCGGCAAGAATCAATCCTGTATCGGTTTCGTTATGAGCAGGCGCATACATGGCAATGCATTCAGACCGCTCATACTCATCAAGAGAGAGCAGATTACGTTGTGCCGCGCGGCTTGATGAAAGCCACGCATCATGACTGAGTGCACGACGCAGTGTCAGCAATTGCGAACGAAGCGAGCGCTTGGGCATATAAATACTTTCGATACGGCGAGTGCGGAGTGCCCCGAAGTGGAATCGGGAAGGTCGACCAGGGAGGCTGAAGAGGTGAAAAGCCGTGAGTGCTGTCAGGTAAAGGTAATGATTACGATCATGCTACTCAAGAAGCTATTTCCCTTTCGGTGAGGATATATTCAACGGGCGTAACATTATTTCAATCAGGCATGAAAATAACAGAGCCTGACGAGCCCGACCGGCAGTGAATTTATGCGAATATATGATCAAGTCTCCCTGAGAGACCATGTAAAATCAGACTGTTTCCAGCGCCGCGATTATTCTGCTGATTCTGTTATCGAAAACAGCATCCTGTTCGTGCCGTGAGCGCAGCTCAAGCAATTCTTCCGAAGTATTCAGCAGAGCAAGCGTCAGCACCAGTTGAGCATCACCATTTCTAAGAGCAGCACCGATTTCTTGAAGCTTGCCATTTACAAATGCTTCGACTGCCTTAACTTTTGCTTCAGGAGCCGAACTCCGTACTGAAAGTTCACGACCAAGGATTGTCACTGCATGGCTTGTTTTCATACAATGACCACGATCATGCCCTAAATCCCGTCCAGCTTGCCAAGGATTGCATCAACACGCGACTTGATTTCTTCACGGTCGCCTGAAAAACGCCGGATTTCTTCATTCAAGCGCGCATTCTCTTCTTTCAGGGCACTATACTTTTCAACAATGTCGCCAATTTTCTTTTCGAGTAATTCTATGAGTTCCTGATCCATGAGTTCTGTTTCCTTTCGAGGGGGCTCACTATACGAAGTAGCACACACAAAGTCAAGGCCTAATTGATTGAAATCGCAGAGTTCCATGATAGTTTCCCCCGTTCAGTGCCCTGATTTTTCAGGCCTGGAAAAGGGCATCCGTAAAATCCTGTGGGTCAAAATCACGCAGATCCTCAATTGACTCGCCAACACCGATAAAACGAACCGGCAAAGCAAATTCATGACTGACCGCTACCAGGATTCCCCCTTTTGCAGTACCGTCCAGCTTGGTCACGGCCAGTCCGGTAACGCCAGCAGCTTCCTTGAAGATACGGGTTTGAGAAACCGCATTCTGGCCGGTTGCAGCATCCAGCACCAACAGCGTTTCATGCGGTGCACCGGGAATTTCACGCTCAATCACGCGGCGAATCTTTTTCATCTCCTCCATCAAGTTGACCTTGGTATGCAGGCGCCCGGCAGTATCAATAATCAGAATATCGACGCCACGGGCAACCGCCGCCTTACACGCATCAAAGACAACCGCGGAGGGATCGGCCCCCTCTTTATGACGAATGACATCCACCCCGGAGCGATCACCCCAGACAATTAGCTGTTCGGCTGCGGCAGCGCGGAAGGTATCGGCCGCCGCCAGCAGCACTTTGTTGCCGGAGTCCGTGAAACGGGAAGCTAGCTTGCCGATGGTCGTGGTCTTGCCGACGCCATTGACGCCGATCACCAGCAGCACAAACGGTTTCGCGCTGCCAAAATCAAGCGGGCGGTGCTGGGCAACCAACCGTGCCAGAATTTCCTCTTTCAGTGTCTCACGCAACGCCTCACCATCCTTCAATTCGTTGCGCCCCAAACGCTGTTCAAGAGTACGGATAAGTTCCACCGTGGTCTTGACGCCAATATCCGATGTAATCAGGATTTCTTCCAGTTCTTCAAGCGTGTCGGCATCGATCGTCTTTTTTCCCAGTACTAGGACATCAATACGCCCCACCAAGCCATCCTTGGTTTTCTTCAGGCCGGACTTCAGCCGTTCAAAAAAGCCAGGTTTCACCTGAGTTTCCTTTCCCGCCGGTTCCGGCTCTGTCAGGGCTTGAGCTGAAATTTTCTCTGCAGTTAATGAGTCCGGTGACGCAAGTGATCCTACCGCCGTATCCGCACCAGAAATTTTTTCAATCAGCCCGCGGAAAAAACCTTTCTTCTCTTGCGGTTCCATCAAATCTCCCTTTTCAATTCAGTGATTGCCTGACGGAAATGATACAACGCCAGTGCCGCCGGACAACCATGTTCGATGTTCATAACCAGTGAATAGTACTGATCAATACAACCAACAATCAAATGCCCCTTGCTGGAGGTGACAACAACGTCCTCCACTTCCCCGATATCCGCAGTACTCTGCATTTCCTTGAGGCGTGCCAGGATAATACCCTTGTGGGCGGCTATAAAACGGATATCATACGGATCACAGTGACAGTACTCCATAACCGCTTCACCTTCCCAATCTACCAGGATGGCGCCGATCGACTGCGGCACCCGATTCACCAAATCCTTCAAAATTATTTCAAATGACATGACATACTCCGGATTCAGGCATAATCAGCACACATTTTCTTTTGCACCTGCAATATCGTAAAAACCAGTAGACTTTCCGGCTTCCAAGCGGTAGTTCCCGGCTTGCAGAGGGCAGAAACCGTTCCGGTCCTCTTTGCCGAATGTTGCATATATAGCATAATTCGCCTGCAAAAGGTGAGTAGCAAATGAACATCGAACGTGTTAAAAGCAACTGGGATGATCGAAAACATGTTATTGCCTATATTAAATAGAAAAGGCAATACTTCAACAAAATAGATTTTATTTATGTGTGGGTCATGCATGCCCGATTAAAGAGTTTTTTATTGTCTGCATGGCCACCTAGTACTGTCCTTTACGGACAAATTATTGTTATTGAAAGGATTATCAATGAGACAAATATCCCTGTTGCTGCTGAGTACCGCCATGCTCTGCAGCTTTACCGTCACCCCTTCGTCAGCTGCTGACCAGCCACCTGCCCTATCCTCGGGATCTTCCGTGCTGGCTCCGCCCACTCCGGCGTCGCCAACCCCTGCCGTACTGCCGGCTGCGCCGCCCGCCCTTCCCGCCGTCACAGTCAAGATCGGCGTTATTGACATGGAACGCATTTCCAGTGAATCGGCCATGGGAAAGGCAGCCAAAAACACGATTATGGAACAGCAGCAAAAACTTCAAAAAAAGCTGGACGGCAAAAAACGCCGGCTTGAAAAGATGAAGGAAGACTTAGAGCGTAAAATGCCTTCTCTGCAACCGGCACAGCGTGAAGCAAAGGCAAAGGAATTTCAGAAGAAAGTTGAAGAGTTGCAAAGGTTCGGCATGGGTGCCGAAAAGGAGCTTATGGCCACCAAGGAAAAGCTGACCAAGGAGCTCATTGACGCCATCGAACAGGCTGCCGTTGAGATCGGCAAGACCAGGAAACTGGCAACAGTCGTGGTCAAACAAGAGGTGCTCTTCCTTGGCAGCGGTGTTGACGTTCAGGACATCAGCGAAGACATTGTAACTCAGGTAAACGGAAAGCCTCATCAGAAGTAATCCGATACGGTAAGAGCAGGTAAGGGTGGCGGGATTGTCGCCCTTACACTGTTCGCATCCACCGGAAAACCTCCGGAAGCATCATCCCGCCTCAAACGACATGCCACAGTCCATGACCAGTAACAGCTTTCAGCCTAGTGCAACCGCACCGAAACAACCCGCGAGGCCCCCGGTTCTTCCATCGTAATACCATAGAGCGTATCGGCCACCTGCATGGTGGCCTTATTATGAGTAATGATGATGAATTGAGATATTGCGCTCATCTCTCTGACCATCTCATTAAAGCGGCCGATATTGGCATCATCCAGAGGCGCGTCGACCTCATCCAGCAGACAGAATGGCGTCGGTTTGATCAGGAAGATCGAGAAAATCAGCGCTACAGCAGTCAGCGCCTTTTCACCTCCCGAAAGTAACGTCACATTCTGCAACTTCTTGCCGGGAGGCTGTACAATAATATCGATGCCGGTTTCCAACAGATTTTCTTCGTCCGTGAGGTGCAGCTCGGCCCGGCCACCGCAAAAAAGACGCGGAAAGACCTCCTGAAATTTGGCGTTGATCAGATTGTAGGTTTCCTGAAAGCGCTGGCGAGTGGTGCGGTTA